>JBMOHX010000396.1:0-3731 GCA_049317625.1 Phycisphaerales bacterium | reverse complement strand
GAATGGGCAGTCCCGGACAGGCGACCTCCGCGGTTTCTGCCTGGAAATCGTGGACTTTTCGCGTAGGCGACGCGCGAAGCGGCGCACCAGAAAACGACCGCATGATCAAGCTCTTCGGGACCTCTCCCACGGGCGCTGAGGATGCGGAGCTGCGGTCGCTCCTCGATGCTTGGCCGCGCCTACTGCGGGCGATCCGAAAGGCCATCGCCGCGCTGATCGCCGCGAGTGATGAAGCGGAGGTTTGCGAATGAGTGCGATTGGACGCAGGTTAGAGCGGCTGAAGCGAGACACGCCCGACGGTTGCAACCGCTGCCGCGGCGTCGTCGACTGGGCCTTGTACACCATGCATCACCAGCCGCGGCCACCGCACCTGTTCTGTGAGCGGTGCGGCCGAGACTGCACGGTCGAAAATCGTTTGCAGTACGAGGGAAGCCCGGACGCGGAGGCGGAGGTATTCCCGGGGCCCGCGTTCGACAAGGACCTCTCGCGGATCGCGTCGAGACACCCCTACCACGAGTCGTGGGACGCCCCCGCGGGCTTCGTGCGCCGGTTGGTGCAGGAACGGAGGATGCCATGGAACCCGTAGAACCGTCACCAAACGGCGCAAACGGTGGACGGGGCCGGAAGCCACCAAAGGACGGCCGCGGGCCGGACGGACGATTCGTACCCGGGAACCCCGGCGGCCCCGGCAACCCGCTCGGCCGGAAGGTGGGTGGACTGCGATCGGCGATGATGGCCGCGGTCGCGGCCTCGGACATCCGCGATGTGATCCGGAAGCTCGTCAGCGCGGCGAAGGCGGGGGAGCCTTGGGCCGTACGCGAGCTGCTGGACCGGGTCTTCGGGAAGCCGGAGGCGTTTGACCTGGTGGAGAGGTTAGAGGAGTTGGAGGAAGCGAATACGAAGGAGACCCCAGCTTCGCCCTAGCTGGCAAGCCGCCAAGCTCGCGATCCACACCCGTCACCTGCCTGTCCCGGGCTAAGAAAGCACACGCTTGACTTCCTCGACTAGCTCAGGATGCCGCACCTGAATCACGAACGAAAGCAGGTCTTTCTCTGGTGGCCTCAGCGATCCAAGCCCCGCTTCACACTTGCTGCGATAGTGTTTCCCCCGGCTCTCCTTGACGGCCTTCGCGACAGGTGCCGCTGAAGCAGCTACTACCACGCCAGCAAGACCGAGAAGAGGATGCAATTGCCCCAAGATGCTGACCAAGGCTGTGGATCTTCCAGCTATCTCAGCAGCACTTGCCCCTACGTCCGCTGCTGCGACCTCCCGCTTGGCGCTGGCCAGATCCTCGGCCAGCTGGTCGGACAGCTGAACGACCCGCTGGACCAGCATCTCCGCGGTCTCCTTCGCTTGTTCCTCGCTCGCCCCTGGCCACACTGATGCTCTCATCGCCAAGTCGAAGATCATCTGGGCTTGGATTCGTTCCTCTTCGGCCTTGGCGGCTTCCTCGGCTCTCCGACGCTCCTCTGCGGCCGCACGAGCGCGGCACGCCTCCTCGGCAGCTCGCTTCGACTCCGCCGCCCTGCGCTCCTCCTCACGCTCTTGCCGCTCACGCCGCTCCACTTCTTGCAAAGCAGCCTCCGCTGCTTGCCTTTCGCGCAGTTCTCTCGCCTCGGCGTCGCGAGCCGCCTTCAGTTCGGCCTCTCGCCTCGCCAGTGCGGCTACTCGATCCTGCTCCGCCTTCTCCCGCCGGCGGCGTTCGTGCTCGAACTGCCGAGTTCGACACGCCTCGCACGCGCCATCTCTGATCTTTCCCCCTTCAAATCTCTCGAACTCTCTGAGTGGCTTTGGACCGCAAAACACGCATCGCAGCATGCTCTGCTTCGGCCGCGCTTGGGCATCCAGAGTGAACACCTGCGCGCAGTCAAAGCACCGCCCCACCGAGCCCGCCCACAGGAGGCCAACGTTTCCACATGATGGGCATGTCTGAGGCTTCAAACGCTACTTTCTTTCACCCGATGGCAGGCCGCAAGCCTTGGCAACACCAAGTGTACATGGGATGGCCTGCGATCCGCTCCCGCCGCGACGCTGTGGAGCAACACGACCAAGGATGACTCGGCCTGCTTGTCGTCCCACCCCACCTTTGTGAGCGGATACGACACCATCGGCCTGGAGCAGATTCCAGCGCGAGTTCTTCGTCATGAGCCGACTCACGATCAGGCGTGGATGCCCGACAGCCCCAACTCGGCTTCGCAAGCCACCCCTCACCTCCCACCCGCATCCCACCCCGCGAAGAACGCGATCAGGTCGTCCGCGTCTACGCCGCCGTCGCCGTTGATGTCGGCGAAGGAGTTGCCTCCGTCCCACGCCGCGAAGAAGGACGAGATGTCGTCGGCATCGACGCCCCCACTGCCGTCGAAGTCGTAGATGTTGAAGATCAGCTTGAGCGAGGTCCCATCGGTTCGGAAGAGCATGCCTCCGACCGGAACCATCGGAACACTCACCGCCCCGAAAGAACCCGCGATGGAACCGGCCTGAAGAACCGTCGCATCCCAGTTTGCGAGGATGGGTGTGGCGGGGTTGAAACCATCGACAAAGGTGTTGACCAGCACCCCGTCGAGCGAGGCGGTCCCCGCGATCACGAGTTGGCCGCCCGACTGCGGCCCAAGGCGCGTCGTGAGGGTGGACGCTGCGGTGAAAGTCGCCGCGGCTGCGTTGATCCGCCCCGCAAGGTCGAGTTGGGCGGCGGAGGACACCGTACCGGTGATGCTCAGCGTGTGGCCAGAGGTGACCACGACACCACCGTTGAGTATCTCGACATTGCCGGTCACGGTGGATGTTGCCCCACCTGCGAACGTCAGCGTGCCACCGTCCACTCGCACGGAGCGACCGGAGACGATCGAACGCACGCTCCAACTCCCGGCATCGACCCAGATCGGCTGGGTCCCACCCGAAGGGATCGTGACATCGCTAGTCGCGGTCGGGATCAACCCAGCAGCCCAGTTGCCCGCGATGGACCAAGTACGTCCGTCGGAGAGCCCGGTCCAGGAGAAGGCGGGGAGCACCGTCATGACGAAGTTGCCACCGGCGGGGGCGGGCTGCCACACGCGACCAGCTCCTGCGGAGACAGGAACTTGCGAGAAGGCCCCCCCGAGGGTGGTCGCCGTAACGAACGTGAACGAGTCGCCAGCCACCGGATTCACCGCGGCCCGATCGATGGAGAGCGTGCCGCCGAGCACCGCGGCGCCGTTGACGACCAGAACGCCATTGGTCCCCGGATTGCCGCGAGTGGCAAGCGTAGAGGCGAGCCCGCCCGTCGCACCTTGGGTGTAAGAGCCGTTGATCGTCAAGCTCTGCGTCGCAAGGGTCAGGAGCCCTTGATTGAACACATTGCGACCGATCGAGCGCCCGGTGGCGGCAACCACTGATGTCGAACCCGCCGAGAAAGTGAGCTCGCCAGCCCCTCCGATCGAACCGCCCGCAAAGGTAAGCCCGCCGGTGAGCGTGATGTCTCCATTGCCGCGGAGACTACCGCCCGACATGAGCAGCCGACCGAAGGTGACATCCGAGAGGACCTCGGTGGTGCCGGAGGCCACGGACACGATCCCGTTTCCGTTGAAGTGCGCCGTGGTCCCCACGATGTGATTGCCGCTGAGTATCAGTGAGGCGTTGTCCGCGATCGTGATCTCGCCGTCCTGCAGTCCTCCACCTCCGAGCGTCAGCACGCCACCGTTGATCTGGATCGTACCGATGCTATTGAGCGCGAACCCGGCACCGAACGACACCGC
>JBMOHX010000395.1:0-3746 GCA_049317625.1 Phycisphaerales bacterium | reverse complement strand
GGCGCCAGCAATGATCACCGTCTGGGCGCCAACGAGGCCCCGCCCGCGATCATCTCGATCTTCCTTGGCGACATGCTGACGGACATCATCACGCAGCTCGAGAGCGGCACGCCCAAGAGCACGCTCAAGGGCGGCAAGCTGGACCTGGGGGCGAGCTCGCTCCCGCAGATCCCGCGCCACTCGGGCGACCGCAACCGCACAAGCCCCTTCGCGTTCACGGGGAACAAGTTCGAGTTCCGAGCGGTGGGTTCTTCGCAGGCCGCGGGCTGGCCCGCGACGGTGCTGAACACCATCGTGACCGAGAGCCTGGACTTTGTGGCCAACGAGCTCGAGAAGGAGATCGGGGCGAAGGCGACCGAGGAGAAGCTGCAGAAGGCGGTGCGCGTGGTGCTGCAGAAGATCATCAAGCAGCACAAGCGGGTGCTCTTCGACGGCGACGGCTACACGGCCGAGTGGCACGAGGAGGCCAAGAAGCGAGGCTTGCTGAACCACCGCGAGTCGGTGGCGGCTCTTGAAGTGATCGGGGCGAAGAAGAACCTGGACCTCTTCAAGAAGTACGGCGTGCTGACCAAGGCGGAGGTCGAGAGCCGCGAGCACATCTTCCTCGAGAAGTACATCAAGCAGGTGGCGATCGAGGGCGAGACGGCGATGCTGCTCGCCAAGACCTACATCCTCCCCGCGGCGATCCGTCAGCAGACCGAGCTGGCGGAGGCGGTCGCGGCGACCGAAGCCGCGGACGTGGATGCGGCTGATGTCCGCGCGAGCCTGGAAGAGTTCGCGGGTCTGGTCGTGACGCTGCGTGCCGCGACGACCAAGCTCGAGAAGGCGCTGGAGCTGGAGCACATGGAGGTGGTGCCGCACGCCCGCGCGATCCGCGACCGGATCCGTCCGGCGATGAGCGAGCTCCGCAAGATCGCCGACGAGATCGAGAGCCGGATCGCGCACGACATCTGGCCGCTGCCGACGTACCGCGAGATGCTGGTCATTCGCTGATCGCGAGCTGAGAGTTTGAAAGCGAAGGGCGTCCCGAGTGGGGCGCCCTTCTTTCGTTTGGGCGCGGGCGTGTGAGGGGAATGGGTGGCCCGCGACGACGTCGCCGAATCAGTTTCACAAATCTTGCACCTTTGGTTGGCGCATCGCCTCGGCACGCCGTGGTTGTTATTGGGCGAGCATCAGCAGAGCGACGGGGAGTTCCCGTTTCCGGGCTGTGCTGCCGGCCTTGCCGCGTGTCAAGGCCGTGATCAGGTGAAACAAAAGGGAGTTCAATCATGGTTCGCAAGCTGTTTGCGGGAGTTGTCGCTGCGCTCGCTTTGGCCGCGGGATCCACTTCGGCCCTTGCCCAGGTTGGGACGGCGATCACCTATCAGGGGCAGTTGAAGGAGTCTGGCTCCTCCACCAATGCCCCGGTCGATCTGGAGTTTCGGTTGTTCGATGCGTTGACTGGCGGTGCGCAGGTGGGGACCACGGTCACGGCGACCCTCACGCCGGTGGATGGGTTGTTCACGCGGAACCTGGATTTCGGGGTCAATCCGTACGTGAGTGGCGTGCCGAGCTTCCTCGAGGTCAAGGTGGCCAGCGCGGGCTCGGGGGTCTTCGCGACCCTGCCACGCCAGCGCCTCACCGCCGCGCCGTTCAGCGCAGCAACGCGAGGGATCAACGTCAGCGCCGGCGGAGCGGCCAGCGTCGCGACCCTGCGCGTCGGCTCAAACGTTCTCGATGACGGCACGTTGGTGCGCCCGTTGATCGTCAAACGCAACCCGCTGCAGGACATCTACATGTCATTCCAGGACGATGACTCCGCCGTGAACGAGTGGGAGTGGCGCGGCGACAGCGCGGCGGGCCTCTCGCTCTGGGCGGGCTTCGATCAAAGGGTGACGTTCCAGCCGGACGGCAACGTCGGCATCGGGACGACTGCGCCCTTCAACCGCCTCGACGTCGCAGCCGGGAGCACCATCGGCCCCAGCGCCATTGACGGGTTCGAGTTCAACGACCCAACCAATCGCGGCGCCAAGGTAGGCTTCGGGTACCACACTCCCGCCGACGGGTGCGGACCCGACAACTTCCGCGGCATGCGCGTCGATGTCGTGCCGGGAACGAGGTTCTGCGGCAACAGCACCGACATCACTTTCTGGACCGACGAGTGCAACACCTCCTGCCCGCGCTCGGTGATGGTGATCGAGGGCAGCGGAAACGTCGGCATCGGCAGCGCGGCGAACGGCTTCAAGCTGAACGTTAACGGCGACATCCTCTGCACGACGTTGACCCAGACTTCCAGCCGCGACTTCAAGGAGAACATCGTTCCCCTCACCAGCGCCCTCGACTCCATCATGAAGCTCAACGGCGTCAGCTACAACTGGAACGGCAAGGCGCCCGAGCAGGTTCAAGGCCATCGCGACATCGGTTTCATCGCCGACGAGGTCAACGAAGTCCTCCCCGATATCGTCGCGAAGGACGCCAGCGGCAAGCCCATCGGCATCGACTACGGCAAGGTCACCCCCGTCGCTGTCGAGGCCATCAAGCAGCTCAAGAATGAGAACGACCAACTCAAGGCCCGGCTTGAGAAGATCGAGGCCATGCTCGCCGCCCAGGCCGCGGGTGCCGGCCACACGAAGTAACTTCCATTCTCTTTCCACTCATCGGCGCGGGGCGTGACGGCACCGTTGCAATGCCCCGTGTCTCAACACGAAAGGAAGTTCCATCATGAAGCTCAACTCCATGGGATTCCTCGCCACCGTACTTCTCGGCGTCGCGCTCACTGCCGCCGTCGCCGAGGCACAAATCACACTCGTCTCACAAGAACGCTCCGTGTACGCGAACGCCTGCGGCGGAGTTTCCCAGCAATCGGCCCCCGATTTCGGCCCGATCGACTTCAGTGTCTACGAGTCCTGCTCTAACCCATTCCGAGCGGCGTCCGCGACGCAGACCTCGACCCTCTCCACCAGCCAGATCACATCGAGCCAGTCGGTCAGCGCGAGAGAGGCGATCTCGTCCAACGCCTTCGTCGTTGTTTTCGATGTGACCGAGCCGGTGCGGTTTTCATTCACCACATCGAGGAACGGGGATAATCCGCCGCCCGCGCTGACCCTCACCGGGCCCGCGGGCTCAGGTGGAGATGTATTCCCGCCGGTTGTTCGCGGAACCCGCTCCGAGTCCGGGATCCTCGCACCGGGGCGTTACACGCTCTCCAGCCCTTTGAGTGGCAACCAGAACTCGAACCTGACTCTCGGCTTCACTGTCGTGACGCTCCCGTCCTTCTCCATCGACTGGTCCACCATCGACTGCGGCGGCGGCACGGTCGCCGCGGGGCGGTGGGAGCTCTCCGGCACCATCGGCCAGCCCGACGCGGCTCTCCCCGTCTCCGCCGATGAATGGACGCTGAGCGGAGGCTTCTGGGGCGTGAAGTCGATCACTTATCCCTGCCGCTGGTACCGCGACAACTGCTTCGGCGACTACAACGACGACGGGGGCATCGACAGCGACGACGTCATCGGCTTCTTCAACGCGTGGGATGCCGCGGAACCCTGCGCCGACGTGGACCGCAGCCGCGGCATCGACAGCGACGACGTGATCGAGTTCTTCGGCTTGTGGGACTCGGGCGGCACGGGTACACCCGGCTGCTGATCTTCGCACCTTGTTCTGGTAGGAATCACCTTCAACGGCCCCGCGGCAATCCCGCGGGGCCGTTATGTTTTGCGGGAATGGCATGTTTGACCGTCCGAGGGTGCGAGCCGCTTTCCTGACTCGAT
>JBMOHX010000394.1:0-3760 GCA_049317625.1 Phycisphaerales bacterium | reverse complement strand
ATCACCCCGACCTTCGGCGTCCGCGCCTCGCTCACGAACAGGACCGGTTTCAAGTTCGGCGCGCTCGCGGGATTCGCTCCCCTCCAGATCGGCGCGGCCCTTGAGATCGTCGGCGTTGACATCATCGACCTCGACCTCGAGCCCGGCAAACTCGAACAGGACCTGCTCAGCCCAACGCTCGTGCCCGGCGTTGCCAACGATCTCGACAGCGGCCGTCTCACCCTCCTCGACACCACTTCGAGCGAGTTCGACTTCGCCAACGATGTCGTCTGCGCTCCGATCGTCGTCGCCTCCAACGCGGCCAACAACTTCCCACAGGTCATCGGGTGCAGCCGCGAATCCGCCCGCATGATCATCTACGAGCAGCGCACGCCGACCCAGGCCGAACTCAACGCCCTCGCCGTCGGCACCGAGCCCATGGTCCTCTACGGCCGCAAGTTCTTCACCGGCGTCGGCGGCAACACCGTCCGCATCAAGCACTGCGGCCGCACAGAAGTTCTCGACAGCACACGCCTCAATGAACAGGCACTGCTCGTCCAGGTCCCCAAGCGATTCTTCCTCCTCCCGGGCGTCGCTCGCCTCTGGGTCAACAACAACAACGGCAAGTCCGAGACCATCGAGTTCACCATCGAGCACCCCATGCCCAACTTCCAAGGGCTCGCAGAGCCGATCTGGGCAGGCGACCCAAGGTGGATCGACGAGGGCGTGGTCGCCATCGATGGCGGCACGCCGCTGGGCAATGACTCCTTCATCGCTCGCCGCGACTACTACCGACTGCTCCGGACCACCCTGTGGAACTCCACGCTCGCCGGGAGCGCCATCTCCGCAACAAGCTACTTCCCCGACTTCAAGCCCTGGGACACGAACCCCAACGTCCCCTGCCCGCCGGGCTTCCCCGCCCTCGTCGTCGACGGCGTCGCGCTCGAACGCAAACGCCCCTTCGTCAACGACGGATTCTTCCGTTCCAAGATGCAGCAAGGGGTCTACGCCTCTCCCGGCTTCCTCACCATGGAACTCGTGAACCCCGGCCCGGGCGGCGGACCAAGCCGCACCGTCACCATGGAAGTCCCCGCCCCCAGGCCCGTCATCTCCGCCCTCACCCCCGCCGAAGTCGACCCCGGCAGCATCGCCGCCGGCTCCGAACTGCGGATCGTCGTCAACGGCCCGGAATCCGTGCCGTTCTTCCCCGGGTACGAGCGTGCGAAGTACGGCAACTTCTCCCCGGGTTCAGTCGTCCGCCTCGACGGAGATCCTCTCCGCACCGAGTTCGTCAGCAGCGGGCACCTCGTAGCCTACATCCCCGCCGCGAGCCTCAACAACTTCGGCACCCGCATGATCACCGTCTCGACACCCGCCAACGGCACCAGCTACGCCGAGCTACTCGTCAGCGGCGGCGGCGGCTCTCCAAACCCGCAACAGGTTGCCAGCGGCGGCGTCTCCGTGCCCATGACTCTCAACGTTCGCTGGGGCACGCCGATCATCAAAGGCGTCAGCAACCGCACCATGACCCAGAACCAGCCCCCGCTCTTCCCTGTCACCGTCAATGGCCTCGCCCCGCCCGACTCCCACAACTTCACGATCCGCGGCAAGAACTTCGCCCCCAATGCAAGGGTCTACTGGAACGGCTCCCCCATCCCCGCGACCCGCACCAGCGCAGGCATCATCCGCGCCACTGTCAGCGCGACAGAAGTCCTCCGCCTCGGCGAGTCCCGCCTCCAGGTTGCCAACCCGGCGTCGAGCGGCTCGGCCCGCCTCTCCAACGACTACCGCATCACGATCGAAGCCCAGTAAGCACTCCTGAATCTCCACGCTACACCCCGGACCACGCCGCGCCCAAACCTGCGCTGACCCGCGGCGCCCAAGAGCATCCCGATCGAGAGAGGAGTCGTTCGACCAACTGCGCGTGATCATCGAGCGCTCCGGACTGAAAGTGGAGCACCCCGCCCGCGAGGGCCCTCGCGACACCCAGCCTTTCTGCCAGCAGTTCACGCACGGAACAGGGCGAAATAGTGTGAAACAGGGCGAGAACACGGGTCCCGCGTTGACCGCACCCACCAACACAAAAGCCCCGCAATCGCGGGGCTTTTCGCATGAAAACAAGGGTGTTTCGTCAATGGAGCGAAAGAGACTCGAACTCTCAACCCCTAGCTTGCAAAGCTAGTGCTCTACCAATTGAGCTATCGCCCCGGCCGCCCCACTGTAGGGCCCTCCCCGCTCCGCTACCATCCCGCCGCGCCGACCTTCGACGCGGCACACCATGGAACAGGCCCCAGACAAACCCGACCCGACGGTCGCCGAACCCTCGGCGCGCGACGCCGCCGCGGATTCGTCTCTCTTCACTCCCCTCGCCTACCCCCACTTCCGCATCGTCTGGATCGCCGCGTTCCTCAGCTTCCTGGGCTCCTGGTTCGAGTTCGTCGGCGCTCAGTGGATCGTGGGCAGTGAGACCGAGTCCACGGTCTGGATGTCCAATCTCGGTTCCGCCCAGCTCCTTCCCTCGCTCTTCCTTGGACTCCTCGGCGGCATCGTCGCCGACCGCGTGAACCGCCGAAAGCTCATCATCTTCACGCAGACTCTGATGATGCTGATCGCCCTCGAGTTCGCCGCGGCAGTCTGGACTCACGTTGCCACCCCGCGCGTGCTCTTCATGCTCTCGCTGGCGCAGGGCATCGTGACTGCCTTCAACTCCCCCGCGTGGCAGGTGCTCACCCCGCGCCTTGTCCCCCGCGAACAGTTGTACAAGGCGATCACTCTGCAGGGCATCTCGTTCAACTCGGCACGCACCATCGGCCCCGCCATCGCGGGACTCATCATGGGATGGGCCGGCGCGGGAACACTCTTCGCAGCGAACGCGCTCGGGTTCGTCTGCGTCATGCTCGCCGTGACCCAGACCCCAGACGCCCCGGCGCCAGCGAGAAAGGACGGACGCCCCCTCCTCTCGAGCATGATCGGCGACACCCGCGAGGCCCTCTCCTTCGTCTTCCACAACCCCGGCCCGCGCGCGGCCTTTCTCGCCACGACCGTCTTCGGGCTCTTCGCGACACCGGTGCTCCGCTTCTTGCCCCTCACCGTCAAGCTTGTCTACGGGCGAGAGGAGAGCACCTTCGGCATCATGACCGGCATCATGGGTGCTGGTGCCGTCGCGGGCGGGCTGGCGATCAAGCATGTCCCCAAGTGGTACCCCAAGCACCACCTCATCCCCCTCAGCGTCCTGCTCGGTGGCGTGTGGATCCTCGCGTTCAGCCTCTCCGAGAGTTTTTACGCGGCGGGCTGCTTCATGTTCTTCGTCGGGTTCTTCTGGATGTGGGCCTTCAACACCTCGATGGGCGCGATGCAGATGCTCGTGCCCGACCACATGCGCGGCCGCGTGCTCTCGGTGGTGAATACGCTCGCGCTGGGCCTGATGCCGGTGGGTGCGTACGCCGCGACCATCTTCGGACGGCTGATCTCCGGCGGGATCAAGCGCTGGCACGCCGAGTGGTGGAGCGAGGGCCTGGAGACACAAGCCGGCGTCGGTGCTGTCGCCCTCATTCTCATCGGCGCGGGCCTCGTCATGATCACCTGGCGCACCCCGGAGGTCGATGGCCTCAAGCCCGGCGACCCCGGCTACGACCGCACACCGGGGCTCATCCGAGGACTCACGGCCATGGCCCACCGCCCCCCGCCAAGGACCTGATCCCCCCCTGGCTCACCAAACACGCGCGGTTCCTATTTGCTGCTCTGCTGCTTTGCTGCTTTGCTGCTTTCCCATTTCCCCACG
>JBMOHX010000393.1:0-3767 GCA_049317625.1 Phycisphaerales bacterium | reverse complement strand
GATGATCCGAATTTGCTGCTTTGCTGCTTTGCTGCTTTGCTGCTTTGCTGCTTTGAGCTTTGCTGCTTTCAGCTCTTGAGACTCGCCTGCTCGGGGTACTGCCCCAGGCTGTGCGTCTGCATGGTGCGGCGCTGGACTTCGAGTTCGGGCGTGAGTGTCGCGTAGGCGTAGTCGAAGATGTCGGTTTTCGCGGGCTTGGCGATGCCCTCGGCGGTCTTGACGACCTCCGATGCGTTCAAGCGCGAGGATTCGTCGAGTTCGGCCTGCTTCGCGTCGCTCCAGATGCCTTTGGCGGTGAGGTACTTCCGCAGGCGGATCACGGGGTCCTTGGTGGCCCAGGCGTCGACTTCTTTCTGGTCGCGGTAGCGGCGGGCATCGTCGGCGGTGGTGTGGTCGGCGAGGCGATAGGTCACGGCCTCGATGAACGAGGGGCCGCCGCCGGCGCGGGCGCGTTCGATGGCGTCGTGGCTGGCCTTGTAGACGGCGAGCAGGTCGTTGCCGTCAATTTGGATGGTCGGCATGCCGTAGGCGATGGCGCGCTGCGCGACGGTCTCGCAGGCCATTTGGCATTCGCGCGGTGTCGAGATGGCCCACTGGTTGTTCTGGCAGAAGAAGACGGTGGGGGTCTGGAAGACGCTGGCGAAGTTCATCGCTTCGTGGAAGTCGCCCTCGCTGGTGGCGCCGTCGCCGAAGTACGTGATGGCGACTCGCTTTTCCTGACGCAGCTTGAACGCCCATGCGATGCCGGTGGCGTGGAGCATCTGCGTGCCGATGGGCACGCAGAGCGGGGTCATACAGACGCCCTCGGGGATCTGGTTACCGCGTTCGTCGCCCATCCAGTGGAGGAGGATGTAGTGCATCGGGAGGCCGTGCATCCACAGGGCGGCGTTCTCGCGGTAGCAGGGGACGAGGTAGTCGACGCCGCGTTTGGCGGCGTAGCCGGAACCGATCGCCGCGGCTTCCTGGCCTTTGTTCTGGGGATAGGTGCCCATGCGGCCGGAGCGTTGGAGCTTGAAGGCGATCTCGTCGAGAGCGCGGCACTTGCACATGAACTGGTAGAGCTCGAGGATTTCCTCGTCGGCAAGGATCGGTCGGCCGTCGGCGGCCTTGGCGAGCTTCTCGTCCACGCGGCCTTCTTCGTCCATGATCTGCAGGTGTTCGATCTGGGCGGTGTATGCGGTCTTGAGGGGCATCCGGCGGTCTCCCATGGGCCTACTGCCGGCCGTGCGGGGGCCGGAGTGGTAGCGTAGCCGACTCCATCGCGCCGGGCCCATAACGGGCCGCGACACGGGAGGCGTCGGCCCAATCCGCCCAGACGGGACGGGGGCGAGGTGTGAATGTCCTCCGCGGACGCGGGGGGTCATGGCGGTTGGCTCACGGGCCGACAACTACCGGGGCGATGCGCAAGTGCGCGCCCGTTGTGGTATTCGGACCCGCGAGTGTGGAGCTCGTTGCGATGCGGAGGTGGATCCTGAGCGCGGTGGTGGTGTGGGTGGCGGCGACCGCCGCGCCCGCGCAGATCGCCCCGGATCCGACCTCGGACAACGCCGCGGCGAGGTACGTGCACTGGGGGAAGCGGATCCCGCCGGATGTCGTCAACCGGTTGAATCAGATTGACCTGGCCGTGCCGAAGTTCCGCGCGATCAAGTCGGGGAACTCCTATGCAGCGACCCCGACGCAGATCCGTGATGCGCTCGACCGGGCCAAGGGCGTCGTGACGGCGTTGGTGGATGCGGGGGGGCTTCAGCGGTGCAGCTTTGACTTCAAGCCCAACTCCGTCGGGGCGGAGTCGCGGCCCGCGGCGGAGCTCGGGCAGCAGATGCTCGTGGCGGGGAAGCTCCTCTATGCGGACGCGTGCCGTGCATGGCAGGATGGTGACATGCAGGCGGCGGCGGACCGGGTCGCCGCGTTGATCGGGATGTCCAGGCACATGATGCACGGCACGGGTGGGGACTCGGTGTCGGTGATGCACGGGGCGATGCTCCTCGAACTCGCGTTGAAGGCTTCGGAGGAGTTCGAAAAGGCGGGGCGGGGGTTCGAGGGGCCGATGCGGGCGCAGGTCGTGCACGTGCTCTCGCTCTTTCCGGCGGAGGACTCCTTCGGATTCCGCGCGGCGTGGCGCCTCGCGTGGAGGGAGAGTTCCGCGAGGCTCAAGCGGCAGGTCGATGCGGCGGAGCTCGACAAGGACGTCGTGAAAGGGGTTTGGGAGGTTCGCGCTCGGTCGATCAAGACGGAGCTGCGGTTGAGCCTTCAGCGCACGCAGTCCAAGACATCGCTGACTCCGCCGGAGTTTGACCCCGAGTTCTACCTCCGCGGGTACCGACTGGGCGTTGAGACCGCGATGGAGATCGAGCAACTCTGGAGCGACGACGCGAGGCACCTCGAACTCGAGAACCTGCTGGTCCGCGTGAACGAGGAGCCGACGGGCATGGCGGTCGGCGTTGTCGGGTTGTTCTACGACGCCTACGACCGGAACCAGAAGCTCTCGCGGGGCGTGAAGGCGTTCGTGGAGCGGGGACAGTGAACCGACCATGAAGTCGGTGCTCGGTGGCCGAGACTTGTGCGACCGGTTGCTCCCGCGTGCGGCGACGGCCTCAACGATCAGACGTCGCAGAGCTCAAACGCCGCTTTCAGCGCGGCGAAGGGCTCGCCCTTGGCCATGAACTCCTGCCCGAAGAAGCCGGTGTACCCCTTCTCGATGATCGCGCGGGCGATCGGGGCGTACTGGAGTTCCTGAGCGTCGTCGAGGTCTTGCCGGCCGGGCACGCCCGCGGTGTGGTAGTGCCCGATGGCGTCGGCGTGGTCCGTGATCGTGCGGATCACGTCGCCCTCCATGATCTGCATATGGTAGATGTCGTAGAGCAGCTTGAAGCGGGGCGAGGCGACCTCGTTCACGAGGTTCACGCCCCACGGGGTGCGGTCGCACATGTAGTCTTTGTGGTCGACCTTGGAGTTCAGCAGCTCCATGATGATCGTGACGCCGAGTTGCTCCGCGAGCGGCGTGATCCGCTTGAGCCCCGCGGCGCAGTTCTTGAGACCCTCGGCGTCGCTCATGCCCGCGCGGTTGCCGCTGAACACGATCATGTTCGGGATGTTCGCGGCCTTGACGAGGGGGAGCAGACGCTCGCTCTCCTTCGTGAACCGGTCGTGGTTCTCGGTGCGGTTGTAGCCGTTGCCGATGGCGGTGGGGCCGTTGGCAACGGCGCAGGTGAGGCCGTGCTTTGCGGGGATCTCCCATTCCTTTTCGCCGAGCAGCTCGATCGATTGGTAGCCGATCGCCTTCGCCTTGGTGCAGAGCTCGCTGAGCTCGACGCCGCCGAAGCACCAACGGCAGATGGATTGCTTGAGCCTGCCTTTGCGGGCGGGAGCGGGGGACGCGCTCGCGGCGGTGGTAGAACCGGCGAGGGCGGCGGCGGCGAGGGAGGACGCGAGGAACTCTCGGCGTTTCATGGCGGGGCTCCAGCTTCGGTCAAGACTTGGCCAGTCGCGGACGCAGCAGTTCAACGGCGAGCATCAAGAGGATGAGCCCGACACCGCCGTTGTACAAGGCGCCGGCGCCGATGATCAGGTAGACGGCGCTCTCAAACTCTCGGGCGAGCCACCAGGAGCCGATGTCGCCGAGCAATCCCAATCCCATCACGAACCAGCAGAGTTCCACGAGGCTGCGGCGCCAGGTGGTCATCATCACGAGCAGCCCGATGCAGACGCTCATCGCGGCGAGGCTGAGGGCGTGCGCGTGCGTGCTCGCCGCGAGGATCTTGATGTCG
>JBMOHX010000392.1:0-3783 GCA_049317625.1 Phycisphaerales bacterium | reverse complement strand
CTGCACGCCCAGGGTCATGTCGTACCCGCGACGGGCCTTGGCCCAGCTCTCGCCGTCCTTGACGAACTTGTCGAGCAGGCGGCCGCGGTGGTAGCGAACCAGCTCCATCTGCTCCTTCGCGTAGCTGATGGGGTCCTTGGCGAAGTCGTAGCGACGGATGAGGGGGTCGCCGCCGCCGACGTCCTCGTCGGTGCCGTAGGTGAGCAGCGGATCGGTGTTCCGCTTGAGCACTTCCTTCAGGTCGCCCGTGCCGTAGCCGTACTCGATCGCCCAGTAGTCGTACGGGCCGACCTCGATCATCGTGATGTCGCCGGCGAGCTTGCCGTCCTTCACCGTGAGGTTCGCGGCGGTGTAGTCCATCACCGAGGCGGTGAAGGCCTTCTTGCCCTTGACCTCGTCGGAGTTGATCTGGCTGAGGGTGTAGATGCTCGACGCCCGGAAGTTGTGGCGCAGGCCGAGCGTGTGGCCGACTTCGTGCTCGGTGAGATCTCGCATCATCGGACCGATGAACCACTCGGGAACGCCGTCCAGAAGGTCAGCCTTGGGCTTCTTGTCGCCTTCCTTGCCGGGCTCGGGCTGGGATGGGTCCAGCGCGGCGAGCTCTTCCTCTGTGAAGAGGTCCATCGCCATCCGCATGAGCGCGATGTCTTAGGCCTTCCCGCCCGCCGCGAGGCAGAGGCCGTTGCGCTGCGAGAGCCGGTTGGCCATCCCGCTGAACTCGCCCTGGCCGAGCATCGTCGGGTCGGCCGAGCTCTGCACGCTCGGGTCAAAGAGGGCGATGGGGTGGCCGCCGTACGCCAGGACGCCGCGCCGGGCGCGCTGCGCGAGGATGTAGTCGCGCTTGGCCGGGTCGGCGAGACGGACGCGGGGGTCCCACTGCGGGTTCTTGTCGAGCCACGCGAGGGTCTCGGCGTTCATGCCTTCCATCGCCAGCTCGGGCATGATCTCGTTGAACTGCGTCCAGAAGTGGCGGATCCAGCCGTCGGTGAGCACGATGTCGGCGTCGAGGATCTGGCCGGTCATCGGGTTCACGCGGCTGGGCCCGATGGCGGTGCCGACGTCGTTGGCGAGCCAGCGGATGAAGTTGTACCGCACGTCCTCGGGGTCCTTCTCCATGTGGGCGCCGGTCTCTTCGTCCTGCTGGTAGACCTCGATCGCGCCGACGATGCCGACCTTCTCGAAGGCCTTGTTCCAGTCGAGCAGGGCCTCACGGACCCAGCGGCGGTAGCGCACCGGGACGGAGCTCTCGATGTAGAAGACGATCGGTTCTTTGGGCGGGCTCTTGGTCAGCTTCGCGTCGCGCTTCTCCAGGTGCCACCGGTTGATGTAGCGGATCCACTTCTCTTTCTCGGTGGACTTGCCCAGGTCGCGGTAGACCGTGGTGAAGTAGCCCACCCGCTCATCGGCCTCGCGCGGCTGGTAGCCGCTGTTCTGCTCCATGAGGCTGATGGAGTAGTGGAACTCCTTCATGCGTCCGCCCGCGGTGGGCATCTCGTACGAGATCTCGACGTTCTTGGGGAAGGCCTTCGCGCTCTTGAGGGCCGAGAGGCGCGGGTTCGCGCCGCTAGCGCCGCTGCTCATGAAGCCGCCGGAGCCGAAGAATGTGGTCACGCGGCCCGCGAGCAACTCCTTCATGTCGATGACGGGCTGACCGCTGGGGCCGGTCGAGATGATCGGTACGTCGAGCAGGACGCGGTCGGTGAAGAGTCGCTTCACGCTCGACTTGCTCTCCTGGTCGCCCGAGGAACGGGTGCCGAGTTCGGGCTCCATCATCAGCAGCCGGTTGTCCTGCCGCTTCCAGTAGACGTACATGTCGCCCTGCTGGAGACCGGCGTACTCCTCGCCGCTGGCGACGGTGAGGGAGATGAAGTGCTTCTGGCCTTCGAAGCCCCGCGGGAGCTCGGCCAACAGCGAACCGTCTTTGCGCTTCTCCCAGAGGGTGTAGAAAGACACGCCGTCGGCGGTGGAGACGACTTTTTCGTACCCCTTGCTCACGTCGGCGAAGGGGCGCAGCTCCTCCTGAGGAGGCTGGGCGTGAACGGTCGCGGCCATGCCGGAGACCGCGAGGATCGACGCGAGGACGATCGACCGTGCGGTCGTGCCTGCGCTCCGGAGCGTTCTGTTCCACACACCTGGCATCGTGAATCTCCTGATCTATGACGGGCCACGGGATAGGCCCGTACCCAAAACCATGTGCCGACGAGCCGCATTCCTTACCACTGCGCCCCTGGCCATCGGCCGCGGACCGAGGGGCACCGAAACTCGGCAATGTACACCAACACCGGGCCCGCACACAAGATGCAACCGCCGACGACGGACCGTAATGCTCCTGAGATGCGCCGGGGGCGAGCCTCCGTCAGCCCCGCACGATCCAGGGGACCAGCGTGAGGACCCCGAACAGCCCGACGGAGCACTGCATCGGAAGGTCCTTGCCGAGGAGTTCAGTCGGATCGTCGTACGCACCGGTTTCCAGCAGCACGATCGCGCGCAGGAGCCCGAAGGTCGCCGGGATCAGCGTCAGCCACAGCAGGTTAAACCCCGCGGCGAACCCCAGAAGCGGGATCGTGTACGCCTCCTGGCGCGACTCGAGGTACCCCGCGTACGTGACCAGCAGGGCCACCCCCGTCACCACCGTCGCCATGCGCAGCAGTTCGTCGGTGTATCGACCTTGGACGGCCCGGATCGCCGCGGCGTCGGCCACGGTCCGCCGTTCACCCAGCCGCTTCCCGAACGCGAGAAACATGGCGAAGAAGAGGGTGCAGTTGAGGAGCCACGTGCTCGGTGAAACCCCGCTCGCGGCGCACCCACCCAGCACCCGGAGCACGAAGCCCAGGGAGAGGGACATCACGTCGGCGATGACGACCTTCTTGATGGCCACGGAGTACGCGGAGACGTTCACGGCGTACGCGGTGACCAGCCCCAGGACCCACCAGAGGTTTGGGAGCGGCACGAAGGCGGTGGCGAGGGCGGCCACGGCGAAGAGCACCACCACCATGGTCCAGGCCGTCTTGATGGAGACCGCACCGCTGGCGAGAGGTCGGTGTTTCTTGCGCGGGTGGTTGCGGTCGGACTCCACGTCCATGATGTCGTTGATGATGTAGCAGCCCGACGACGCCAGGCTGAAGGCCACCGCGGCGAGGAGCGCGCTGGTGAGCACCGCGGCCAGGTCGAGGCCCTTCTTCGCGGGGTCGGCGAGCGCGTAGAGCGGGCCAATGAGCACGAAGGCGCTCTTGGCCCACTGCTTGGGCCGCATGAGTCTGATCGTGGCCGGCAGGGGCATGCGCTCCCATTATCGGCCAGAGGGCGGGGGGGCCACAAGCCGGAGAAGGGATTGGGATCGCTACGCCGCGGGCTTGGAGTCGGGCCGGGTCGCCGCGGCGAGGGCCTTCTTGGCGATCTGGTTGAGGATGAACAACACACCGAAAAACATGACGGCCCCGACGAGGATCATCCACGGCGGCGGCCCGACTGCCTCGGGGTCGAAAACCGCGGTCTGGATCTTGGAGGCGACATAGGCCACCAGAAGGGTGCGTGGAGCCATGCCGAGCGCCGTGCCGACGACGTAGATGGGCAGCGGCACGCGCACGCTGGAGAGGAGGAGGTTGGTCATCGCGAAAGGGGAGTTGGGAGGCAGCCGCAGGAGCGTGACGATGAGGAGCGTCTTGAGGAAGTTGCGCTTCTCGCGGTTGCCGACCAGGGCATCGCGGATGGTGGCCCAGCGCGGCCGCTCCTCGATGAGCTTCTCGGCGCGGTCTCCGGAGGCCGCGCGGCCGGGGAGGTACC
>JBMOHX010000391.1:0-3794 GCA_049317625.1 Phycisphaerales bacterium | reverse complement strand
CATCCGAACGGGCCGCGAGCCACTGCTCGACGAGCCGCTTGGGCAGCGTGCCGAGGCTCTTCCGCGCCACCCGCCCAGACCGCATGATCTGCACGAAGTTCCGCAGCATCTTCGGAGAGTCGATCACGCGATCGAAGACCTCCGCCATCAGGCCCGGTGAAGTCACGCTCAGCATGGCCACCAGCAACGCCGGCGCATCCTTCATGTGGCCCTTCGACCGCGCGTACAGCGCAACCTTCGCGACAAACTCCGGCGCGACCTTCTGGGCGAGGTCCATCACCGCATCCAGCTGGTCCTCGGCCGTCGCGTAGAAGGTCGTGTTGAGGCACCCCGTCGCGGCAAGCTGCGCGAGACCCTGCTGAGCCGTGAGCGCGTACGCCGCGCCGCCGGCGTTGTTGACCGTGTCGGTCTTGGGTGCCCAAGAGAAGAGGCTGCTGAAGAGTGACTTGTTCGCCATGATCGTGCTCCTTGAAGACGAGGAGCACCAATGCACACGGCGTGCCAACAGAAAAGAGGGCCCTCCGATGCCCGGCAGCCCCCCATACGTCCCATACGACCCATATGTCCTATCCTATTGTCTACGGTCCTAGACAATCGGTGCACCCATGAAGAAACAAATCGCCATCGGCCTCCTCGGCACCACCCTCGACGGCGGCTACGGCAAAGAACGCTGGGAGCGCTGGCGACCCACCGTCTCCATGTTCCAGCAGGACGACCTCGCCTTCGACCGCTTCGAGCTGCTCTACCCCCGCATGGGCACCAACCTCGCGAAGCTGATGGTGAAGGACATCCAGATCGCCTCGCCCGCCACCGAGGTCCGCCTCCACCAGATCGAGCAGCGCGACCCGTGGGACTTCGAAGAGGTCTACACCTCCCTCCACGACTTCGCCGCGGCGTACCCCTTCGACCCCGAGTCCGAGGACTACTTCGTCCACATCACCACGGGCACGCACGTCGCCCAGATCTGCCTCTTCCTCCTCG
Organism: Phycisphaerales bacterium; assembly: GCA_049317625.1. Classification (GTDB taxonomy): domain Bacteria; phylum Planctomycetota; class Phycisphaerae; order Phycisphaerales; family UBA1924; genus JBEIUO01. Next base: position 2,813 of record JBMOHX010000391.1, on the reverse strand, counting down.
CCGAAACCCGACGCTTCCCCGCGCGACTGATCCAGACCAGCCCGAAGCACGGCACGCGCGACCCCGCGGGCGAGTGCCGCGTGATCGACCTCAACCTGTCGAAGTACGACTCCATCGCCGCGCGATTCGAACGCGAGTTCAAGGACAACCTCGACAGCCTCAAGTCCGGCATCGCGACCCGCAACGCCGCGTTCAACCGCCTGATGGAAGAACTCGAGCACGTCGCCGCCCACTCGATCGACCCGATCCTTATCACCGGACCCACCGGCGCGGGCAAGACCCAGCTCGCGCGCCGGGTCTACGAACTCAAGAAGCACCGCCGCCAGATCACCGGCGCGTTCGTCGAAGTCAACTGCGCCACCCTCCGCGGCGACGCCGCGATGTCCGCCCTCTTCGGCCACAAGAAGGGCGCCTTCACCGGCGCGGCCTCGGACCGCCCCGGCCTGCTCCGCACCGCGGACCAAGGCCTGCTCTTCCTCGACGAACTCGGCGAGCTGGGGCTCGACGAACAGGCGATGCTGCTGCGCGCGATCGAGGAGAAGCGATTCCTCCCCCTCGGCGCAGACCAGGAGGCCACGAGCAACTTCCAACTGGTCGCGGGCACCAACCGCGACCTGTCGGCACGCGTGCGCGAGGGCCTCTTCCGCGAAGACCTCCTCGCGCGCATCAACCTGTGGAGTTTCTCGCTCCCACCCCTCCGCGAGAGGCGCGAGGACATCGAACCCAACCTGGAGTACGAGCTCGCAAGATTCTCGCAGCGCAGCGGCAAGACAGTTCGCTTCAGCGCAGAGGCCTACGCGGCCTACTTGAAGTTCGCCACCGGCCCGCGCGCCGCATGGCCCGGCAACTTCCGAGACCTCTCCGCGTCGGTCACCCGCATGGGCACTCTCGCCCCCGCTGGCCGAATCACCGAAGAAGTGGTGACGGCCGAACTCGCCCGACTCACCGCGGCCCCCGCGCCACGCGAGCAAGACCCGTGTGACCGCGTGATGGGCGCAGCCCGCGCAGCAGAACTCGACCGCTTCGACCGCGTGCAACTGGCGGAGGTCCTCAGAGTCTGCGCAAACGCCCGCTCCCTCTCCGAAGCCGGCAGAGAACTCTTCGCGGCCTCGCGCGCGAAGAAGTCAACGACCAACGACGCCGACCGCCTGCGAAAGTACCTCGCAAGATTTGGCCTGGACTTCGACCAAGCCCGCACCAGCAGCACCCCGTAGCTTGGGCGCCCTCGCCCAAGAGTCAAGCGGGCGTCCCGCCCCGCGAAGAGCGCACGCAAGCGCGGGCAACGCCCGCGCCCCAACAGAGCGAAAAGGCGTTGTATCAAGGCGCAAATGCACCGCCCTTCAGTTCTGGGAGCGTGGCCGATCTTCGCCCCGAAAGGGCGCAGGCCTGTCGCTACGGGTGAAGCGAGGCGGCTTTGAGCCTCGCGCAACCCGTGGACTGCCTCCCTTGGTCTTCTCGCCCCGAAGGGGCGAAGCATCCCCAACGCCCGCCACGTCCTCTGCCGATCCGAGGCCGAACAACGCTTCCACGCGTTGCGCCGGACCCGCTTGGCTCGCGCTCTACAGCACACGCAGCACTTCGAACGCCGCGCACACCACGGGCATCGATTCCTCCGGCACGCGTCCGATCGCCGCGCACTCACGAGAGAAGAAGCGCCAGTGGGCCTCTCTCCACCACGAAAGCGAGAGATCCCCCTCGCCCTCAAGAGCAGCAAACTCCGGCGTGACCTGATCAAACGGGCGCACCTCGACGCTCGTCACCCGCGTCACCAGCGCGGGCTCGTCGGCGTCATCGAGCACAATCCCGATGTCACCCGCCGCGGGCACCGGATCGCCCTCGTGCTCGTGGCTCCACAGAAGGCTCGCCCCCGCGCGCTTGCCGCCCCCACGGATCAACGCGATGAGCGAGCGCGAAAGCTCCGGCGAGTCCCCAAAGCGATCAAGAAACACCCGCCCCTCAGGCAGCTTGATCCCCCGCGCGGCGAGATCATCCACCACGCTCTGCACGCTCGGGCCAGTCGACACGCTGCACCTCCAGACAACCATATTCCCGATCGCTACGCCGTACGCCGCGACCGCCACATCCGTAACGTCCGACCACGGCCCTTCCCCGCCCCGCTGACTCTTCGCCCCGAAGGGGCGCAGGCTTGTGGCCACGGGTGAAGCAAGACCGCTTTGGGCCAAGCGCAACCCGTGGAGACCATCTCCCGCTCCTTCTTTCTTCTCGCACCGGAGGGGCGAAGAATCCCCAATGCCCGGCACCTACTCCCAACTCTTACTCCACGTTGTCTTCTCCACCAAGGGCCGCACGCCCTGGATCACACAAGAGATCGCCGAACGCCTCTATCCCTACATCGGCGGCATCGTCCGGGCCGAGAAGGGCGTGCTCTACGACATCGGCGGCATCGAAGACCACGTCCACATGTACCTGCGCTGGCGGCCCGACGGCTCGATCTCGGACTTGATGCGCACGGTCAAAGCTCGTTCATCGAAGTGGGTTCACGAGACATATTCGACCCTCGCCGCGTTCGCGTGGCAGGAGGGATACTCGGTCTTCTCCGTTAGCAAATCGCAGGAAGAGGCCGTGAAGAAGTACATCGCTGGTCAAGCCGAGCACCACAGGAAAGAAGACTTCAAGTCTGAACTCCTGCGAATACTCCGCGCTCACGGCGTTGAGTTCGACGAGAAGTACGTGTTTGATTGAACGGGCTTGTGAAGTCGCAAGTCCTCTGCCCCTCCGGGGCAGTCCCACAGGGAGCAGACACCTTCCACGGGTTGCGCCCGCGAAGCGCGGGCTTCACCCGTGGCTACAGC
>JBMOHX010000390.1:0-3795 GCA_049317625.1 Phycisphaerales bacterium | reverse complement strand
CTCCCTCCCCCCCGAGCTGCTGCGCAAAGGACGTCTCGACGAGATCTTCTTCGTCGACCTCCCCGGACCGCGCGAGCGGGCCCGCATCCTCGGCATCCATCTCGCCAAGCGCGGCCGGTCACTGCCGGTCTCCACCCTCGATGAGCTCTCGCTCGCCTGCGACGGCTTCAGCGGCGCGGAGATCGAGCAGGCGGTCGTCAGCGCGCTCTACGACGCCTTCTACTCCGGCGGCGAGCTCACCGCGGCCTCCCTCGACAAAGCCTTCCGCGAATCGGTCCCCCTCTCCCGAACCATGAGCGAACGCATCGCGGGCCTCCGCCGCTGGGCCGACGGCCGCGCGCGACGGGCCTCTCTCCAAGACAAATCCGCCGCGGACGCCACGGCACCCCTCGGAAGCCGGAAACTCGAAGCCTGAAGGAGCCCAACCCATGAGCGCGGTTTGCGTGATCACCCCAATCGTCATCGGTGCCTGGCCCGGGATCGTGGTCGCGGCGATCGGCGCCGCCCAGACACTGGGCCTCACCGTCGTGTCGTCGCGACTCGCCGAGAAGCTCAACATCGACGGATCTGTCGGTGAACGCAACCGGGTCTCGATCGAGGTCGAGAACAGCGAGGTCATCGCCGAGCACCTCGCCACGGAGCAGGAGATCCTGCTGTCGACCAAGGACGGCGTGCTCCTCCGTGTCCGCCGCGACGAGCGCGGGATGCTCAGCGTGTGCGCCGAGGGCGAAGGCGTCTCGAAGGCCACGCTCCGCGAGGTCGGCGAGACCCTCGCCGGCCGCATCGTCCAGCAGTTCGCGTACAACCACCTCATGACCGAGCTCGCGGCCCGGAACTTCGAGGTGGTCGACAACAAGCTCGAGAAGGACGACTCGATCCGCGTCCGCGTGCGATCGATGAACTGAAAGGCAACGAATGGCCCGCCCAGAGATCGACGTGAAAATCGACAAGTCCGGACGCGTGACGATCAAGGTCTCGGGGATCTCCGGTGAGCCCTGCCTGAAGCTCGCCGCGGCGATCACCGAGATCGTCGGCAAGCTCCAGTCGCGTGAGCTCACGCCCGAGTACCACGCGGACTCCTGGCAGGCAACGGTCACCACCGAAGAGTCCCAGCGCGTCCGGACGAGATTCGAGTAGGCAGAATGCGCTGCATCAACTGCGAGTTCTTCAACATCCCCGGCTCGGCCCGGTGCGCCCGCTGCGCGAGCCCGCTCGACCTTTCCGGTATCGCGGTCGAGCCACCCAGGCGCGCCGACGCCGTTCTCCCCACAGCGATGCTGCTCAGGGCCCGCGCCGAGATCCGCTTCAGCGCGACGCACCAGCTCTTTCGCTCGCTGGCGGAGCAGGGGGCGATCGACAACTTCAACTGGCCCGCGGTACTCCGGACGGTCATCCCCGGATGGGGCCTGCGCTTCGTGGGTTTCAAGGTGGTCGGCTGGGTCTTCACCATCGCATGGCTGTTCACGCTCTCGCTCGCGGTGGTTTTCATGGGAGACGGCCTCGGGGTCTTCCTCGCGGCACTCACACTCGGCATCCACGCCACCTCGCTCATGGTGCTGCTCGCACCTTCGCTGCAGGGCCGTTCGATCACGCACAGGATCGGAGTTGGGCTGCTCGGCTACAGCATGCTTCTGTTTGGCATCTACCTCCCGCTGCGCTGGACGATCCACGGCTTCGTCGTCCCCGTCTCCATCAGCCAACGCCCGGCGCAGGCGGCCACCGTCGTCGCCGCGCACGACGTGCTTCTCGTGCGGGGCCGCTGGCTTTCCAAACCTATCGAAAGAGGCGACATCGCGGCGTTCCGAATGCCCTCCTACGCGGGTTACGGGATCCTCGTGAGATCCGGGGTGTTCATCGACCGCGTCATCGGCCTCGAAGGCGACCTCGTCGAGTACGACGGCAAGTCGCTGACGGTCAACGGCCGCTGGCTCGAGTTGAGCCAACAACCGCTGGCACCAATGCCCGCCGTGAAGCCATTCGCGATCCCGGTAGCCCCCGGGGAGATGTTCGTGGTCGCCTCGACTCTCGGCATCATGCAGCACGGCGCGATCGGGGGAGAGATGCTGACGGCGATGGTCCTCCGTAGGGCTCGCGCGGACGACGTGGTCGGGACCGTGCTCTACAGGTGGCGTCCGTTCAGCAGCATGGGCCCGCTACGCGACTTCCCCGAACGACCGGAGGCACCCTAGATGAACAGCCGCTTCTCCCGCCTTGAAGCCGATCTCTCTTCAACGACAGGCGACACGCAAGCCGACGGCGCGTCCGCGCACTCAGCCCCCGGCGAGCTCACGCGCGACGCGACCTTCCACTTCGCCCGTGCCGAGCACGCGATGCACGAAGGCCAGCACGAGCAGGCGCTGCAGTTCTTCACACGCTCCCTCCGCGAAGACCGCTCCCGACTGGCGGCATGGGTAGGCCAGTTGCAAATGCTCATGGAACTCCGCGAAGACCTCGAAGCGCGGCTGTGGGCGGAGAAATCGCTCGACGTCTTCAAGGGCAACGGCGAACTCCTCGCCTGCCGCGCTCAGGCCTCCGCCCGCATCGGCGACGCCGCAGGGGCCATCGCCCAAAGCGATCTCTCGATCAAGGCGCCGGGCTCCTCGCCGCTCCGCTGGATCGCCCGCGGCGAGACGCTCCTCGCCGGGCGCCCGCAGCTCGCCGCCGAGTGTTTCGCCAAGGCGCTGGCCGAGGAGAACGCAGACTGGTACGTCCTCGTTCGCATCGCCCGCGTCCACCTCCGCCACGATCGACCCGGCCCCGCCGCGGAGCACGCCCGCAACGCAACCGCCGCCGCGCCCGAACGTGCGTTCGCGTGGGAAACGCTCGGGGCCTGCAACGAGCGCTTGGGGCTGGGCGCGCGCGCCGCCGAGTGCTACGGAACGGCCCTCCAGCTCGCGCCCGCGAGGCGTGAACTTCGAGAACGAATCACACGAGCCGAGGGCGCCGGCAACCGGCCGCTCTCATGGCTGTGGAGGAAGCTGCGCCGATGAACCTGCGAACACTCGTCCATTCCGCCCGCCAGCACAAGGCCAGCGACATCCACGTACAGGCCGGCCTGCCCCCGATGTTCCGCGTGCACGGCGACCTCGTCCCGGGCAGGGGCGACTCGTTCACCCCCGAAGACATCGAAGAGATGCTCCGGCCCGTGCTCCGCGACGAGCAACGCGAGCGGCTGGTCCGCGAGTGGCACGCCTGTCTCTCGGTCGTCTTCCCAGACTGCGGGCGTGCACGCCTCACGGTCTACCGGCGCAACGGCCGCTGGGAGTTCGCGGTCCGACTCACCGAGTCCTCGATCCGAACCCGCGAGGAGCTCATGCTCCCCGCGATCGTCGAAGACCTCGCGCGGAAGCCCAACGGCCTCGTCATTCTCACCGGACCCACCGGCGTCGGCAAGACCACGACCTTCAACTACATGATCGATCTGATCAACGCCGAACGCGCGTGCAAGATCGTGACCCTCGAAGACCCCATCGAGTACGTGCACCCGTTCAAACGCTCGCTCATCTCGCAGCAGGAGCACCTCGTCGACTTCCAGGAGTTCCGCACCGCGCTCCGCAACGTGCTCCGCCAAGACCCCGACGTCATCGGCGTCGGCGAGCTCCGTGACGCAGAGACAATGACCACCGCCCTCAACGCCGCCGAAACCGGCCACCTGGTCATCGCGACCATGCACACCCACGGCGCGGGCGAGGCGATCCAGCGCATGGTTTCCGCGTTCCCCGCCGGACACCAGGAAGAAATCCGGTTCATGCTCGCCGGCACGCTGCAAGGCGTGCTATCACAAACACTCCTGCC
>JBMOHX010000389.1:0-3801 GCA_049317625.1 Phycisphaerales bacterium | reverse complement strand
ATTGGGACGCGGGGAACCCGGCCGCCGATATGACGGGGGATGGCGGTGTGGACGGGGATGATGTGATCGCGTTCTTTGGGCGGTGGGATAGCGGGTGCTGAAGCAGTACGAGGGCCCAACCGCGTCCTGATGTGCGGAAGGTTCCTCCATTTTGAGGGCGAGAGAGCCTTCTGCACACCAGCCCGTGCATTTGTACGTAACCTCATCCTCTGAAGGGCCAGGTCCCCGCCGCGAGTGTCCTCGCGTCGTGCTGAGGCCCGAGGAGAGACACATGAACTCGAAGAACCTTGTCGGCGTGGCCGTGCTCGCTGCAGCGTCGGTCACGACTGCCCTGGCCCCCCCTGCCAATGCTCAGTGGAGTGCGACGACGCTCGGCCCCGTCGGAGCGGATGAGTCGTACTGCTTCGCCGCGGGTGGCTCGCAGCAGGTGGGGTACGCCCTCGTGGGCGGGATGACTCGGGCCGGTTTGTGGAGCAGAACGGCTGCTTCGTGGGTGGACCTCAACCCCGCCGGATCGACTCACTCGTTTGGCTTCGGCACCGACGGTTCGCGGCAGGTGGGATCCGCCAGGGTCGGCGACGTGTTCCGCGCCAGCTTGTGGAGCGGGACGGCCGCGTCATGGGTGGACCTCAACCCCGCCGACTCGGTGAGCTCTCTTGCCTACGCCATCGACGGTTCGCGGCAGGCTGGGTACGCCAATGTTGGCGGAGTGACGCGAGCCAGTCTCTGGAGCGGCACGGCCGCGTCGTGGGTGGACCTTAACCCCGTCGGATCAACTGGGTCGACCGCCTTCGCCGCAAGTGGCTCGCAGCAGACTGGCTATGCCGATGTCGGCGGCGTGACGCGCGCCAGCCTGTGGAGCGGAACGGCCGGGTCGTGGGTGGATCTCAACCCCGCGGGAGCGGTGAGCTCGGTCGCCTACGCCACGAGCGGCACGCGGCAGGCGGGGTCTGCCCAGGTGGGCGGTGGCACCAGCGCCAGCTTGTGGAGCGGGACAGCCGCGTCGTGGGTGGACCTGAACCCGGCGGGTGCGACGGAGTCGGGCGCGGCAGCCATCAGCGGCTTGCAGCAGGCTGGCTATGCCCTCGTGGGCGGCGTGACTCGGGCCAGCCTGTGGAGCGGGACGGCCGCGTCGTGGGTGGACCTGAGCGCGTTCCTCCTGGCGGAGTTCACGATCACGTTCGCCAAGGGGATTTCGACCGATGGCGTGAACACGTACGTCAGCGGATACGGGTTCAACAGCGTTACGGAGCGCGTCGAGGCGCTGCTGTGGACGCAGCCGGTTCCTGCGCCGGGGGCGTTGGGGGTGCTGGCGGTGGGTGGGTTGATGGTTGCACGCAGGCGCCGGACGGCGTCGACCTGATGGCGTTCTTCTCGGACCGGATCCGCGGTCTGATGGGGGCAGATCTTCCCATCGACAGCACCGAAGACATCGTCATGTTGGGGCGGTGGAACTCCGGCTGCTAGGATGATCGCGGTATCCAACTGAGGAGTGGTGATCATGAACCGGATTCGTCTCGTGGCGGCGGTTTCGCTGTGTGCCGTGGCTCCCGTGGCGATGGCGCAGGGCGTCACGCACGACCTGGTGCTCTGGCTCCGCGCCGATGTCGGCGTGACGGCGCAGGGCGGCGCGATCGGTGGGTGGGCAGACTCTTCGCCCGCCGGTCACGGCGCGAGCCAGGTCAACGGGTTTCAGCAGCCCACGCTGGTTGCCGAGGCTATAAACGGGATGCCCGCCGCGCGGTTTGATGGGGATGACTTCCTCGACCTGACCGGTCAGGTGCTGACGTCCGATCGGTACACGATCGTCTCGGTCGTGAACGACTTGCGGTCCGACGGCGGGTTCAAGGAAGTGTTCTCGAACTGGGCGTTTAACAACACGCTGACGTCGGTGTTCTTCGGGACAACGGCGTTTGATCCGGTTGGCGTCGACAGCACTCGGGCCCGGCTCACCGACGATGTTGGCGGCGCGAACCAGGGGCAGGGTGGCGTGGGCGCGATCGTGAATCGGTCGAATCACTTCATCTTCACGGGCGTCAGCGGCGAGTTTAGTGCTCGGGTCTTGCAGAACCGCGTCCTCGTCGCGCAGCGAGAGACGCCGATTCCGGCGCGGAACTTCACGACGCCGTACGTGATCGGTCGGCAGGGGCAGCTCGGCGGCGAGTACTGGCGCGGGGACATCGCCGAGGTCCTGGTCTTCAACGCGGAACTCGACGAGTGCGAGCTCTCGCTGGTGTACGACTACCTCAACAGCAAGTACGGTCTCGCGCCGTGTGCGCCGGTCTTCGGGATCCCGCTCGCGGGCGGGCTCGCGTGTCCGGGTGGCACGCTGACGCTCACGGGGCTCGCGACCAACGGTGTGTGTGCCGAGGGGCTGACGTACCGCTGGCAGCGCCGGTCGGTCTCGGGCGTGTTCGTCGACTTGGTGGATGGTGCGGAGGTCGCTGGGTCTGGGACGCCCTCGCTCACGCTCCTCATGAACACGAGCACCGCGGGCCTGTACAGACTCTCGGCGACCAACTCCTGCGGCACTTCGTACTCGAACGCGGTTGAGGCGCGGGTGTGCCCGGGCGATTTCGACTGCTCGAACAGCGTCGACGGGGACGACGTGATCTCGTTTTTCGCGGCGTGGGACGCGGGGTTGATCGATGCGGACCTCACCGGCGATGGGGGCGTGGACGGGGATGACGTGATCGCGTTCTTCGGGCGGTGGGACAGCGGGTGCTGAGCGGCGGATGCCAAGATTGTTGGTATGCGTCCGCGCTGTGAAGTGTCGGCCCGGATCACGCGACCACGAGTGCACTGAATACGAGCGTGAAGGCGCCTGACCGCGTGGCAGCGTGGTTGCCGTCGGGCGTGCCTCGGGACCTGGGATGATCGGGACGTCAGATGTCGCAGCCGGACTGGTACGACGAAGCGGAGATGCACGACATTGGGCTCGACCGGGTCCCTACCCCCGAGGTGGAGTGTCTGCGCCGGTTGTTCGCGAGGTGGGGAGGACGCGGGGGCTCTTCGGTGCGGTGTGTGCGGATCACCGGCTGACACGCTGACCGCGGATCAGTAGACTCCGGTGATGAGCGAAACCGGTGGAACGATCCCGTTTGATCAGGGCCATCGGGCCTGCATTCGCTGTTCGTCCAGCCTGCAGGGTTTGCCTCTCTCCGGTGTCTGTGGAGCGTGCGGGGCTCCCGTGGAGGAGTCGTTGCGGGGGGACATGCCACTGGCCTTCGCGGCACCGGAGTATCTTCGCAGAGTGGACAGCGGATTGTCACTGGTGCTCTGCAGCATCATGCTTTCGCAGATGCTTTGGTTGGTCTCGGTCTTCTATGAGGACATTCGTGCGGCACTCGGTGTGTCCGTCGCGGCACAACTTTCCGTTGCAGTGATCGCGTGTGTCAGCATCTTGGTGCTGAATGCCGTCGGCTACTTCAGGTTTACGGAGCCGGACGCGGGGAGTGTGACCCGTGAGGGCAAGCTGTCCGCGCGGAAGATGCTGCGAGTCGCGTCCTTGTTGATTGCGGTGCCAATGTTACTGTGGATCGCGTCCGCGGTGTCGGGCGTGCTCTCCGCGACGGGCGTCGGTCCGGGTGCGGGTGGAAACGCGTGGGGCACAGAGTTGATGATCGTGGGGAATGTGTTCTCTTGTGGGTTGGTGGGAGCGAAGTTCTTCGCCTGTATGATCTACACGCGGCGGATGGGGTCGCGGGTGGCCGACAACGTGCTCATGAATCGTTGCCGACTGTACATGTGGGTGGTTCCACCCGGCGTCCTCGTGTTGGTGTGTGGCGCTATGGTCGGGCT
>JBMOHX010000388.1:0-3820 GCA_049317625.1 Phycisphaerales bacterium | reverse complement strand
TCAGCGCGGCGAGCCCCCGCGCGGAGATCTTCGCCAAAAGCTCGTCGAGGCGGAGTTCGTCGGCGTCGGCCGCAGGGTCGTCTTCCTGAACGGCTTCCGGGCTCACGGGCAAGCGGTACGAATCAATAGCATGCCTCCCGGCGAACCACGCCGGCGCGAGGGGTTGGGCGAGGAATCGCGACCGACGAAGTTCGATCCACGTGGCCGCCCCACCCAGCACGGCGAGCGCGATGAGCCGGGTTGAGCCCATGACGCCGCCCGCCACGAGCACGACGACAGAAGTCACGAAGCCGAACTTGGCGACGAACGCGGCCGCGGCCGCATCGCCGAGCCTGCGCTCCTGCCAAGCGAGGATGACGCGGCTGGCGTCGAGCGGGGCCATCGGGAGCAGGAGGTTGGCGAGGAGCACGCACGCGTTGGCGTAGTAGAGCGACCAGGCACCGATGAGGACGACTGGATTGGCGCCCGTGCGGGCCCGGACGGTGTCGAGATCCCCACCGATGGAGGCGAGCGTGCCGGCGGGGTTCAGCGGGCTAAGGGTGAGTTGGGTCCAACCACCGCCGAGCATCCAGACCGCCGCGGCAAGGACGGGCCACGCGAGCATGCCGAAGAGGATTCCGCCGGATTCGGCGAGCGCGGGCTGGATCCCGGGGGAGATGCGGCTCAGGGGGGCCGAATGGGAAACACCGCCGAGTGGCCAGAGGACCACGGTCTCGAACTGCCGGCCCATGGCCCGAGCGAAGGCAGCGCGGCAAAGCTCGCGGGCGAGCACGATCACGAAGAAGGCGATGACGAGAAAGGCGGAGTAGAGCGGGCCGATCGCGCCCGGGTCAAGGGGGGCGAGCAGCTCCATCGCGAGCCAGACGGGGAGGATCGCGTGCACGCGGACGCGTGTGTGAAAGAACCGGCCCACGGGGAGGGACCACGAGAGCGGGTCCTCGCCTTCGCCGAGAAGACGGGAAAAGAGCGGGCCATCGCCCGCTGAAGGGGGCCGGCGGTCGGACCCGGGGTCGTCGCGGAGGTCGTCGTGTGGTCTCGAAGGTTCCATCGGGCTACGGCTCGCTCACCCCTTGCACGGATGATTTTGGGCATGCCGCCACCGCAACACCGTGGCGATGGTCTTTGCATCGACAATCTCTCCGCTGGAGATCATGCGGAGGACATCATCAACGTGCATCGGATGCACGCTGATGAACTCATCGACTTCCGTTCGCTGCCCCACACGCCGGAGATTCGAGGCGACGAACGCGAACATCCGTTCGTCCGTCATCCCCGGCGACAAGTGGTACCAGCCGAAGGGCTCGATGGTTGCGGCTTGGTACCCGGTCTCCTCCTGGAGTTCGCGGGCGGCGCACATGAGCGGGTCCTCGCCGGGTTCTCGGGTTCCCGCGGGGAGTTCCCAGAGGGAATCGCCGATCGAGAGCCGGAAGTTCTTGATGAGCACGATGCCGGGGGCTCCGTCGATCTCGATGAGGGGGAGCACCACGACAGCTCCCGGGTGCCGGACGACCTCACGCACGACCGCGGAGCCGTCTGCGCCGATGAAGGCGACTTGTTCGAGGTCGAACTTGGCCCCGACGTGGATGGTGGTTCGGGTCAGGGACGGGCTACCGTTGCCGCACCGAGGCTTGCTCGCTTCGGGTTTGCCCCGTTCGGGTTTGCTGTGTTCGAGCACAGTTCATCATAGCTGACGCCGCGGGAAGTCCCCGCGCGGAGAACGATCGATCGATGCTTCCCCAGCCCGCGGCGCCAGTCCTCCGACTCGTCGGCGTCTCCAAGAGCTTCGGCGCTCAGCCGGTGCTGGACGGGGTGTGTCTGGACATCGAGCCGGCGAAGACGACGGTGGTGCTGGGGCCTTCGGGGTGCGGGAAGTCGGTGATGCTCAAGCACTTCGTCGGGCTCTTGCGGCCCGATCGGGGAGAGGTGTACTTCGACGGCCGCAGAATCGACAACCTGCCCGAACGTGGGTTTCTGCCCGTGAGGCTGGCGGTGGCGCTGGTCTTTCAGATGTCGGCGCTGTTTGATTCGATGTCGGTGCGTGAGAACCTCGAGTTCCCGCTCATCGAGCACACCGGGCTCTCGCGGGAAGCCCGTCGGGCGAAGGTGACCGAGGCCCTCGGGACGGTGGACCTCGTGGGCGTAGAGGAGAAACTCCCCGCGCAGCTCTCGGGCGGGCAGCGGAAGCGGGTGGCGCTGGCGAGGGCGCTGGTCACGGGTCCGCGGGTGGTGCTGTACGACGAACCAACGACAGGGCTCGACCCGATCCGTGCGGACGGGATCAACGAGCTGGTTCTGAAGTTGCAGCGGACGCTGGGGGTGACGAGCGTGGTGGTGACGCACGACCTGGTCTCGGCCCGCAAGATCGCCGACCGCGTGGTGATGCTGCTGGGGGGCAAGATCATCGCGGACGGCACGTTCTCGGAGATCGAGCAACATCCGGATCCTCGCGTGCAACAGTTCGTCAGCGGTCGATATGATCGCTCGGACGACGCGGTACCCGAAGCGCCACCCCCCGGCCCTCGGGACGCGTTGGCCGCGCCGGATCGGAACTAGAGCATGCGACCCGTGGTACGAGATTTCATGACCGGCCTCACCGCGATCGTCGGCATCGCGGGGCTGTTCTTGATGCTCTTCTTGTTCAAGGAGTTCACCCTTCCGGGTGAGCAGTTCACGCGCTTTAGCGTGGTGATCTCTGACGCGGGCGGCGTGGACTCGCCCGCGCCGGTGCTGCTGAACGGCGTCCGGATCGGCCAGGTGGACACCGCTTTGGTGGTGCCCTCGGGCGCCGAGCTTTCCGTGCGGATCCGCGCGAGCGTGAAGCTCCCCAAGAAGGCAACCGTGGTCGTGGACAAAGGGCTCGTGGGCGATTCGTCCCTCCAGTTCATCATCCCCCCCACTCTCACTCGCGAGGAACTCGCCGACGTGGTGCCGGACGCGGCCACCGACCCCGACTTCCGGTTCGTGGGCGGTGTGGGGGCTCAGTCGCTCACGCAGCGGCTCGAGTCCATGGTGAATGGGCCGCTCGCAAAGCTCGAATCCACCGCCGCAAAGATCGAAGACCTCGCGAGCACCTACAAGAATCTCGGCGAGCGACTGACCGACATGGTCGAACCTCGCACGCTCGCGGAGGTCGAGGCCGGCAAGCAGCCGAACCTTCGTTCCGCCGTTGAACGCGCCGACCTGGCCCTCGCCGCGGCGGAAAGGTGGCTCTCGGACGAAGCCCTCCTCGCGAAGGTGCGGTCTTCGGTCGATCGGGCCGACAAGGTGCTCACGGATGCGCAGTCGCTCGTTGAAACCTGGAAGGCCGCGGGCAAGACCATCGGCGACGAAGTGGCGGGCGCACGGGCGGACGTGAAGTCGTTCCTCGCCAAGACCGATGAGTCGCTGAACGCCGCGAAGGCCGCGGCGGACTCGGTCTCGGGGATCCTGGAGCGTGTCGCCAAGGGCGAGGGCACGGCGGGTCAGCTCGTTGTGAACCCGGACCTGTACAACTCGATCAAAGCCGCGGCGGACAGGCTGGATCTGACGCTCACGGAGATTCAGTTGCTCGCGGAGCGGTACCGAAAAGAAGGACTCCCGATCAAGCTTGGCGGCTGAGCGCCAAAGCCGGAACCCAACACATGACCCTGCGGCGGACCCCAGCGGACTTCATCGTGACCGAGCGCCCCTTGCCCTTTTACGTGAGCGGCTTTTTGCCGGAGCCGTCGTCGCGTGCGGCGAACGCGGTGTTCGAGCTGAGCAAGACCTCGCTCGCGACGCAAGAGGCGATCATGGCGATGGCGACGGCGCTGCGGATCAAGCCCGGGCTCATCGACTACGC
>JBMOHX010000387.1:0-3826 GCA_049317625.1 Phycisphaerales bacterium | reverse complement strand
CGGCGGGAAGCACATGAAGAGCGCGGGCGGGAGTGTGGTGTTGATGTCGTCGTGTGCCGCGGGGATTGGGCTGGCGAATCACGAGGCGATTTCGGCGGCGAAGGCGGGGGTGGAGGGGCTGATGAGATCGGCCGCGGCGACGTACGCGGGGGCCGGTATTCGGTTCAACGCGGTGGCGCCGGGACTGATTGACACGCCGCTGGCGGCGCGGATCACGGGGAACGAGGGGGCGCTGAAGGCGTCGACGGCGATGCACCCGCTGGGGCGGATCGGCAAGCCGGAGGACGTGGCGCGGGTGATCGCTTTCCTGCTGGGGCCGGAGTCGTCGTTTGTGACGGGGCAGGTGTTCGGCGTGGATGGGGGGTTGGCGCGGGTGAAGGTGCGGTAGGGGTCAGGCGGTCCCGTTTGCGGGGAAGCTGTCGGGGGCGGCGGGTGTTGTGCCGAATCGCCGCGCAACGCCGAGGGCCCGCAAGAACGTGCGTTTCTTGGACTGGTGTTCCTGCATGCGGCGCATCAGGCTGTCGAGGAAGCGGACGACCTCGACGATGTACGGGCCCTTGTTGAGCATGACGCACTCGGCGCGTTCGCCCATCGCGGCGTCTGTCACCTCCGCGCGCGAGGGGCGGCCGGTCTTGGCCATGGTTTCGAGGACCTGGGTGGCCCAAATCACCGGGACGTGCGCGGCTTCGCAGAGCCAGAGGATCTCTTCCTGGACTTCGCCGAGACGCTCGTAGCCGACTTCGACGGCGAGGTCGCCGCGGGCGATCATCACGCCGGCGCTGGGCCATTGGAGCGCGGCGAGGAGCAGGTTCGGCAGGTTCTCGAAGGCGCGGCGGGTTTCGATCTTGAGGATCGTGCCGAGGTGCGAGCCGCCGAGGTCGATGAGGCGCGTGCGGAGCTCCGCGACGTCGGAGGCTTCTCGCACGAAGGACATGCCGACGATGTCGGCGTGGCGTGCAGCGATGGGGAGGACTTCGATGTCTTCGGGAGTCAGGCCGTGGACGGCGATGTCGGTGTCGGGGAGGTTGATGCCTTTGTCTTCGCGGATGCGGTCGCCGTTGGGGGAAGCTTGCTGGACGCGGAGGAGGATCTCGCCGTCTTCGACGCTCTCGATGACTGCGCCGACGCGGCCGTCGTCGATGAAGACGGACTCGCCGGGCTTGGCGTGGTCGAAGGCTTCCGGGAGTGTGCAGGTGAGGATGGCGGGGTCGTTGCCGGAGGCGGGTTTGCCGGCCGCGGCGGTGAGCGAGAGGCGGATGAGGTCGCCGGGGCGGGCGAGGATGAACTGCTTGACGCCGGGGACGCGCCCGGAGATGGCGTCGCGCTCGCGGCCGTTGGCGTTGAGGAGTCGGAGGCGGGTGTTGGAGCCGAAGTAGACGGTGCGGTCTGTGGTGGTGACGGCGCGGCCGGGGCCGAGTTCGCCGCCGACGCCGTGGACGCGGAGGAGACGACGGCGGCCGCGGGTGTCGAAGAACTCGATGGCGTCGCCGGGGCGGAGGGCGTTGAGCCACGAGGCGGGGACAAGGACCTCGCCGGGGGCGAAGTCGGAGGAGTCGTCGGCGCGGAACAAGAGGGTGGCGGGACGAACGACGCGGCCGAGGTCGTCGCGCTCGGGCTTGACGCGGAGGACTTCGGGGCCGAGGGCGATGGGACCGGTGCGGAGCTTGGGGCCGGCGAGGTCCATGAGGATGCGGCACTCGGCGCCGAGCGCGGAGGCCTGGGTGCGGACGTGTTCGGACATGCGGACCCAAGCGTCGGGGCCGTCGTGGGCGGTATTGATACGGGCGCAGCTCATGCCGGCTTCGATGAGAGCGCGGACGAGCACGGGGTCGCGCGCGGCTTCGGTGGGCAGCGTGACCATGATGCGGACGGGGCCGGTGCGAACGGTGTCCGCCGAGGGGGAGCGGCGGGCGGGGCCGAGGAGAGCCGCGGTGCGGTGTTCGATGAGGAGCCCGGCCTGCGTGAGTGTGATGGGCGGCGTGAGAGGAGCGGGTTCGGGGGTGGGGAAGCCCGAGAGTGCGCCGAGGACTGCATCGAGATTCGCGAGCACGTGGGGCTCGATGCGGCCGAGCGAGGAGAGGCCGAGTTCGGCGAGTGGAGTGTGGAGCTCGCGGAGGTCTTCGCGGCGGATGGCGAGGTAGTGGAGGAGATTGCGGCAACTGGCGATCGCGCCTGGCACGGGGCCGGGGCTGCGGGTGGTGCAGGCGGCTTCGAGTTCCGCGAGGAGCGGTGCTTGTTGGAGTTCGAGGGCGAGGCAGTCGTCACGGAGACGTGAGAGACGCTGGAGGAGGGCGGCGTGAGGAGTGGGCATCGCGAGGGATGTTAGGATTGGGGCGAGCGACGCGCACTCGCTCAACGGATGAGGTCCTGGGCTTCTTTGATCCAGGCGCGGACTTCTTCGTCGTTCTTCCAGAGGTCTTCTTCGGCGAGGGCGAGGAAGGCGGCGAGGTCTGCGCGGGCATCGTTGACGAGGCCGAGTTTGAAGCGGGCCATGGCGATGAAGGCGAGGTCGGAGGGGTGATGGGCTTGTGCGTTCGCGACATTGATCTGGTCGGCGCGGAGGAGCGTTTCGAGGGCCTCTTTGAGTTCGCCCGCGCGGTAGAGGGCGACGCCGAGGGTGTTCAGATGGTGCCCCTCCCCTGGGGAGAGCAAGACGGCCCTGCGGGCTTCGCCGAGGGCCTTCGCAGCGGCGGCGGGCGAGGCGGGCGTGAGGCGAACGACTTTCCACGCCGATGCAGCGAGCTGACGAGCCTCGGCGCGCGACTGGTCGATTGCGGACTGTGTCTCGACCATGGCGGCGTTGCGTTCGGCGAGGGTAAGTCCAGGTTCGGCGGCAAACGCCGCACGGATCGACTCGACGGGCTCGCCCGACTCGAGCCGGGCCTTCACAAGTGGGAAGATCCGTATTCTGGCTGCTCGAGCGCGGCTGAGCGCGGGAAATCGCTGGTGATATGCGACGCTGTCCCACACCCGCGCAGTATTGTCCGCCGACGCGGTGAGGATCCGTTTGCCGTCGGGGCTGAAAGCGGCTGAAACCACCGCGTTCGCGTGACCCTTCAGTTCTGCGAAGCTCACGCCGGTGGCGGCGTCCCATATCCGGGCGGTGTTGTCGCTGGACGCCGTGACGATTCGCGTACAGTCCTGGCTGTAAGCTGCGGAGGTTACTCCGCCCGTGTGCCCTCTGAGCTCCAAGATGCTCGCGCCCGTTGCTGCGTCCCACACGCGCGCGGATTTGTCGTAAGACGCCGAGAGAACCCGCGTTCCATCGGCGTTGAAGACCGCGGACACCAGCGGTTCGCTGTGGCCCTCAAGTACCGCGATGCCCGCGCCCGTCGCTGCGTCCCACACCCGCGCCGTGTGGTCGAAAGACGCCGTGACGACCCGCGTGCCGTCGCGGCTGAAAGCGGCTGAGACCAGTGGTTCGGTGTGACCTTCAAGTATCGCGACGCGCGCGCCCGTCGCTGCGTCCCACACCATCGCGGTGTTGTCGAAGGATGCCGTGACAATCAGCGTGCTGTCGGCGCTGAACGTGGCGGAGTTGATGGCGAGCTTGTGCCCCTTGAGCTCCCTGAGCTCGGTGCCCGTCGCCGAGTCCCACACGTGCACGGAGTAGTCGTTCGACGCCGTCGCGATCCGCTTGCCGTCGGGGCTGTAGGCGGCGGAGCAGACTCTCACCCCGACAAGCGCGGTCTTGCCCCCGGACGGGTTGACGAGGAACTTGGGTTCCGAGCTGGCGACCCGCTTGAGCTTCGCGAGGCTCGCACCGGTTGCCGCGTCCCAGATGCGGGGTGTGTCGTCCGCAGACCCGGTGAGGACCTGCGTGCCG
>JBMOHX010000386.1:0-3850 GCA_049317625.1 Phycisphaerales bacterium | reverse complement strand
GCGGCGTACGGTTGCCGGCCACCAGGATCGCACCTGTGGCGAGCACGGGGAGCGGGACACGCACGTACCAATGGGAGAAGCTCGGCGCTTCCGGCGTGTGGGCATCGGTCGCCGATGTGGCGGGGGTGCGCACGGGTACCACGACACCCAACATGTGCGTCACACGGGCCAGAAGCGAGGACCTCGGTCTGTACCGTTGTCAGGTGACCAACTCGTGCAACCAGACGGTGAGCAGCAACCCCGCCGAGCTCGCGCTCTCCGGCTACCCCTGTGGTGGGCTCGTCGGGCTCTGGACGTTCGACGGCTGCAACTTCCAAGACTCGTCGGGGCAGGGCAATCACGGCGTTGCGCAGGGAGGACCAACCTGCGTCCCCGGTATCTCGGATGCGGCGTTCTCTCTCGATTCCGTCGACGACGAGGTCCGCGTCCCCAACTCGCCCTCGCTGAATCCGGTGAATGGGTTGACGGTTGCTGCGTGGGTCCAGCCGCGTAACCACGGCGGCGGGAATCTTGCGATCGTTTCCAAGGGAGACGGCGCGACCTTCGGTCCCCCGTACTACCAGTACCACCTGGGGATCACGGGCAACGTGCCTGGCTCTGAGTATCTCTTCAGTTGGGACGTGCAGACCGATCAGGGGACGTTCCAGATCTCGTCACCGCGATTCTCGTGGGATCCGGTTGACGTTCCGGGTAACCAGCGAGAGTGGTACTTTGTCGTCGGCACGTACGACGGCGCGGAGATGGCGCTGTATGTCATCAAGGACGGTGGCACCGTGGTTCACGTTGAACGCCGGGCCTTGACTGGCGTCATGCACGATTCGGGGCAAGACCTCTACTTTGGTCGCTACAGCAACGCCGCGCAGCCGCGTGCTCCGTTCTCGCTCGATGAGGTAAGGCTCTACAACTCAGCCCTCAGCGCCGACGATATCTTCTTCCTGCACGCATCGCCCTCGGGTCGTCCCAAGGCGTCGCGAGTGGGCGGGGGATTGGGCGAGCGGGCCGAGCTGATCGCCTCGCGAATCTCCGCGGGCTGCGAGAGTTTCCAGTGGCGGCTTGACGGTGTTCCGCTCCAGAACGTGCCGGGACACATTTCGGGAGTGAACTCGCCGGTCCTCATCGTAGAGAACGTATCGCTCGCCGACGACGGCGAGTACGACGTGCTGGTCACCAACTCCTGCGGTTCTCGCGTCAGCACCCCGGCGTATCTCCCGTACTGCGTGGCCGATCTCGACCAAGATGGTGACGTCGACGGCGACGACATCATCGTGTTCTTTGGCTACTGGGACGGCAGTGACATAAGGGCCGACCTCAATCAGGACGGAGGCGTGGACTCCGACGACACCATCGTGTTCTTCCAGAGGTTTGAGAGCAACTGCTAAGTGGCGGCTTGTCGGGAGTTCCCCGTCCGACTCCAAGCGAACGCGGTTCGGAGAGGCTCGGCGCGACAGGCTAGGCGTGTCCGGCTTGTCGCGAGCCGGTTACCAGCCTGTCCAAGGACCTTCCATCGCCGTTGGGCTACCTCCCGACGCATGCACGAGGCCAAATGGGTTTGGCACCGACCTGCCCATTTTGCGCTTGGGTCAGTCGTGCGTCCGCACTGTTCAGCCGCCGTCCGGAGTCGCCGCGGCCGGCGGATCGCCTCGTCGATGTGCCGCGAGAGCGTTCGAGAAATCCCGCCACCGCACGCTGCTGTTGAGGACGTCGAGGAACTCCTTCTTGAAGTCCTCTTTGCCCGCGCGCGAGTCGGGCCAGCAGGCGTCGAAGAAGCTCCACGCCTCGGGCTCACGCCCCGCGTACATGAGGTCGAGCATCGCGCGCCACATGTCGGAGTTGAGCTCGGCGGGATTGTTCGCGTGCGTCGCGAGGATCTCCGTCGCGAGTGCTTGCAGCTTGTCGGGTGCGAGGTCCGGATCAGCGCGGAGCATTCGTTCCATCGCGATCTCAAGTCGCCCGCTCTTGAGACGGTAGAACACCGAGGGAAAGGGTGACCCCGCGTGAGGTGCCTTCCAGTAGTCGAAGGACTGATCGGCGATATTGAGGAGGATCTCGCCGGACTCCTGCTTCTCCGCGCCCATGCCGTTGACGGCGTTGATCGTCGCGATGACCCGCGGCGGTGTGGAGAGCTCAAGAAGGGTGACCGTGTAGCAGCAGTGCGCGCCACCGGAGTAGGCGACGATCAAGAGTTCCTGGATCCCGTCGCCGTTGAGATCTTCCGGTGCGCCGATAGGCGCGAGCGGTTGGTAGGTCGTTGGGTCGTATTGCCGCAGGCCGAACTCGATCATCCAGTCTTCGAGCTCGACGATCTGTTCGCCGTTGTGCCAGACACGAGCGAGGGCGCCGCGGTCGGTCGGATCGCGGAGCGTGTAGGTCTTCGCGAGGGTTGTGCCCGAACGCACCGTACTTGTGGTGCTCCACTTTGGCGGGAGGGAGTACCACACGCGTCGGCCGTCGCGGTAGGCGAAGAAACCAAGCAGCGGAAGCAGCAGGGCCAGACCGAGCGACGCGGTGCGCCATCGCCTCCGGGTACGAAAGAGCTCGCGCTCGGCGCGGCACTCGTGTCCGCACTCTGGGCACCGAAGCCCCGTCGCGCCGCTCATGTCGTACCAGCACTGGGGGCAGCGTTTGCGGCCGCGGGATCGGTCCTTCAGCAAGCCCCAAAGGAGCAGTGCCACGCCGGCGGTGGCGAGGAGGCCGAGTGGGATGTAGACCCAAGCGGGAGTGGAGAAGCTATTCATGCGGGGCAAGGGTACGTGGGAGGAGGCGGCGCTCGGGCGGCTGCGTCACAGGGAAAGCGGTCCCGTGCTGTCGCCGAAGCTCTCGACCGGGCTGCCCATCCGGTCGAGCATCGAGAGGTAGAGGTTGCACATCGGGGTCTCTTTCGGGAAGCGGACGCAGCGGCCGGTCTGGATCGTTCCGCCTCCGCGCCCGGCGAGCAGGACCGGCAGGTTCTCGTGGTTGTGCCGGTTGCCGTCGCCGATGCCGCCGCCGAAGAGGATCATGCTGTTGTCCAGCACTGTGCCCTCGCCCTCGGGGATCTTGCTCAGCTTGTCGATGAACGTGGCGAAGCGTTCGACCTGAAAGCGGTCGATCTTGCGGATCTGATCGATCATCTCCTGGTTGTTCTGGTGGTGCGAGAGGTGGTGGTGGCCTTCCTTCACGCCGATCTCGGGGTAGTTGCGGTTGCTGCCGTCGTTGCCGAGCATGAAGGTCGAGACGCGGGTCACGTCGGTCTGGAAGGCCAGGGCCATGAGCTCGTACATCAGGTCGATGTGGGCGCTCGCCGCGCGTGGGATCCCGGTCGGTGGCTCCATGTTCGGCTTGGGAACTTCGTCGGTCTCGGCGCGAGCCCGGTCGATGCGGAGCTCGACCTCGCGCACCGCGGTCTGGAACTGATCGAGCTTGCGGCGGTCGTTCGCGCCGAGTGTTGACGCGAGACGCGCGGAGTCGGCGCGAACGAAGTCGAGCACGCTCTTGCGCCGCGCGAGGCGCTCGGCTCTGGCCGCGGCCTGGGTCGCGTCGCCGAAGAGGCGCTCGAAGGCCGCCGCGGGGTCGACGATCTTGGACATCGGCGTGGTCTCGTCGCGCCACGAGATGTTCGAGACGTACGCGCAGGCGTAGCCCGAGTCGCAGTTGCCGGAGTTCGGCGCGTTCTCGCAGCCGAGTTCGAGCGAAGGAAGGCGCGTCGAGGCCCCGGTCTGCTTCGCCGCGAGCTGGTCGACACTCACGCCGATGCGGATGTCGTTACCCGCGGTCTTGCGGGCCTGGTGCCCGGTGAGGAAGGATGCCGACGAACGCGCGTGGTCACCCGGGCCGTCGCCGTTGGCGCGGGCCTTGTCCAGCGTCAGTCCCG
>JBMOHX010000385.1:0-3861 GCA_049317625.1 Phycisphaerales bacterium | reverse complement strand
GACCTTGCCGAGGAAGACGCCGAGCTTGGTGAGCACGCCGAAGATCGACATGTTGTCGGGGGAGGTCAGGTCGTTGAGCACGGGGACGAAGGGGACGTGGTAGCCACCGAGGAAGAGCAGCGAGAAGAACGCGCCCGCGGTGAAGAGGTGGCTGTACTCGGCGAGGAAGAAGAGGGCGAACCGCATCGAGGAGTACTCGGTATGGAAGCCGCCGACGAGTTCCTGCTCGCACTCCGCGTTGTCGAAGGGGGCCCGGTTGCACTCGGCGAGCGAGGCGATGTAGAAGAGGGCGGCGACGAGCGGGTTCGAGAGGATCATCCAGCCGTTGTTGACCTGATGGCGGATGATCTGATCGGGGAGGAGGGAGCCAACGACGAGGAGGACCGTGAGGAGCGCCATGCCCATCGGGATCTCATAGGAGATCATCTGCGAGGTCGCGCGGAGGCTGCCGAGGAAGGAGTACTTGTTGTTGCTGGCCCAGCCGCCGAGGGTGACGCCGTAGACGCCGACCGCGGCGACCGAGAGAAGGTAGATGATGCCGACGTTGACGCGAGCGCCGGTGACGTGCACCGGGCCGCCGGGGATGATGGTGCCGCCGATGAACGGGATGTCGGGGCAGTTGAACTGGCCGCCCCACGGGATGACGAGGAAGCCCATGAAGGCGGGGACGACGACGATCATCGGGGCGAGCGTGAAGAGGATCTTGTCGACGCGGTTGGGGGTGTAGTCCTCTTTCAGGATGAACTTGATGCCGTCCGCGAGGGGCTGACCCAGGCCAAGGCAGCCCTTCAAGAAGCTCAGGATGGGCAGGCCGAAGTCGAATCCGACCCGGTTCGGGCCCAGCCGGTCCTGGATATAGGCGCTGATCTTGCGTTCAAAGTAGACGAAGTACGCCACCATGCCGAGCATCGTGTGCATCAGCAGGAAGACGGTGGCGGCCGACACGAGCAACTGGGCGGTGAGCCAGGATGGGAGTGTCATGCGTTGTGGGCCAAAGTGAAGCGGGAGTGGGTGCGGGAAATGGGAACTTCCGTGATGCTGACGGTACTCGGCTCCCGGAATGGAATCAAGAGGCGTTTGTTCGGGATCAGCCAGAGCGAGACAGTGGAGGGGGTACGAGGTATACTTCGGCCGATGTTCCGCGACTCCTCCACCCGCACCACGACGACTTCCACTACCGCCTAGGCCGCGGCGAGGTGCATTGCTCAAGCAGACCCCACGCCCGGCCCGATGACGGCCGGGTTTTTCTTTTGGCACGCTTTCACAGAGGTTCTTGTATGGCGCACAAGCCAGTATGCCTGGTCTGTCAGAAGGAAATGGTGAAGGGATTCATCAGCGACAGCACGCAGGGGGTGTACGAACTGCCCCGCTGGTCCGCGGGTGAGCCGCACGGGAACTTCTGGTCGGGCGAGGTGGCGAAGTCCCAGGTCGACAAGGGGCTAAAGGTCACGGCCTATCGGTGCCCGGAGTGCCACGCCCTTCGCTTGTACGCTTTCGACGCCGAGTAATCACGAACTTTCCACACACACACACACACACACACACACACACACGCTCCCGACTGGACACGACATGCCCACCATCACCCTTCCCGACGGTTCACAGAAAGTCTTCGACAAGCCCGTTTCCGCGCTCGAAGTCGCCCAGTCCATCGGCGCCCGCCTCGCGCAGGCCGCCCTGGGTTGC
The DNA here is from genome assembly GCA_049317625.1 of Phycisphaerales bacterium. Lineage (GTDB taxonomy): Bacteria > Planctomycetota > Phycisphaerae > Phycisphaerales > UBA1924 > JBEIUO01. The sequence goes on along the minus strand of JBMOHX010000385.1, from coordinate 2,175 downwards.
AAGATCAACGGCGTCCTCAGCGATCTCTCGACCGTGCTCGCGGCGGACTGCTCGCTGGCGATCGTGACCGACAAGACGCGCGACAAGAAGGCGGACCCGGACGGGCTGATGCTGATCCGGCACTCCGCGGCTCACGTGATGGCCGAGGCGATCCAGGACGTGGTCGGGAAGGACGTGCAGTTGGCGTATGGCCCGCCCACGGACAGTGGGTTCTTCTACGACATGTACGTGCCCGAGGGGAAGAAGCTATCGAGCGATCACTTCGACGCGATCAACAAGCGGATGGCGGAGATCGTGAAGGAGAACCGTGTGTTCACCCGTTACGAGGTGGGCTGCGACCAAGGACTGGCCAAGCTCAAGGCCGAAGGGAACAAGTACAAGGTCGACAACGCGGAGCGGGCGCTCGGTCGGGCGTCGTCCGTGTACCACGGTCCGAAGGCCGGGACCGTTGACGCCTCCCGCGCGGGCGGTGATGCGCCCCTGTCGTTCTACGCCACCGGCACCCCCGGCACCAACTGGGAAGACCTCTGCCGCGGCCCGCACGTGCCGTCGACCGGCCGCATCGGCGCGGTGCGGGTGATGTCGTTGGCGTCGGCGTATTGGCACGGGGACGAGAACAGCGACCGGCTCACCCGGGTGTACGGCACCGCTTTCGCGAGTCAGGCGGAGCTGGACGAGTTCCTGAAGCAGAAGGAAGAAGCGGCGAAGCGCGACCACCGTGTGATCGGCAAGGCGCTGCGGCTGTTCCACATCGACGAGACCGTCGGACAGGGGCTGATCCTCTGGACCCCCAACGGCGCGGTGATCCGCAAGGAACTGCAGAACTTCATCGGCGAGGAGCTCCGCAAGCAGGGGTACACGGAGGTCTTCACCCCGCACATCGGCGGGCTCGATCTGTACAAGACCAGCGGGCACTTCCCGTACTACAAGGATTCGCAGTTCGCGCCGGTGATCGAGCGCGAAGCGCTCGAGGAACTGAGCAAGTCCGGTTGCTCGTGCTCCGAGATGATCAACCGCGTGGAGGGTGTCAGTGCGCGCCTCGCGGCGGGTATCAACGAGCGCACCCAGAAGCAGACCATCGGCCCCGAGCGGGTGGTTGCGGACGACAAGCTCATCCCCGGCTTCATGCTCAAACCCATGAACTGCCCGCACCACGCGAAGATTTTCGCGAGTGCGCCGCACTCGTACCGCGACATGCCGGTGCGGCTCGCGGAGTTCGGCACCGTGTACCGCTGGGAGCAATCCGGCGAACTCAACGGCATGACCCGCGTGCGCGGCTTCACCCAGGACGATGCCCACCTCTTCTGCACCGAGGATCAGGTCGCGGACGAAGTGCAGGGGTGCCTGAGTCTCGTGAAAGTCATCTTCAAGGTTCTTGGGATGAAGGAGTACCGCGTCCGCGTGGGGCTACGTGCCATCGAGAGCGACAAGTACACCGGCACCAAGGAGAGCTGGGACAAGGCCGAAGCCGCGTGCATCGCCGCGGCGGAGTCCCTGGGTGTTTCGTTCAGCAAGGAGCCGGGCGAGGCCGCGTTCTACGGGCCGAAGATCGACTTCGTGGTGAAGGACGTCATCGGCCGCGAGTGGCAGCTCGGCACCGTGCAGATCGACTACAACATGGCGGTCCGCTTCGACCTTTCGTACATCGGGCCCGACAACCGCTCGCACCGCCCGGTGGTGATCCACCGCGCACCCTTCGGCAGCATGGAGCGATTCTGCGGCGTGCTCATCGAGCACTTCGCGGGCGCGTTCCCCACCTGGCTCTGCCCGGAGCAGGTCCGCGTGCTTCCGATCAGCGACAAGACCCTCGACTACGGACGCGAGGTCCTCGCGGCGCTGCGGGCCGCGGGCGTCCGCGCGAGTCTTGACGAGAGCAACGAGCGCATCCAGGCGAAGGTGAAGGTCGCGGCGGACGAGAAAATCGCGTACATGCTGATCGTCGGCCCGCGCGACGCCGAGACCCGCTCGGTGAGCGTGCGGGCCCGGGGTATCGAGAAGGACCTCGGGGCGATGCCGCTGGACGCGTTCTTGGCGGGCATCAAGCAGGAGATCGCGGAGCGGCGTGCGGAGCTCACGGTCAAGCCGTGAGTCGATCGGTCGGCCGCGATGGTCTGTCGTCCTCTTAGAGGACGCGGTTGTGCTGTGGACGGGGCCCGCGTTCTCTTCGCGGCGTCT
>JBMOHX010000384.1:0-3882 GCA_049317625.1 Phycisphaerales bacterium | reverse complement strand
GGCCCCGAGGGGCAATCGCGTCCGGTGTTCTCCGCGACGATCCAGTACCTTCTGAACGAGGGCTTCGGCGTCATGCAGCCCAACGTCCGCGGCTCCACCGGCTACGGGCGCGAGTTCCACATGCGTGACGACTACAAGAACCGCTGGGACAGCGTGCGCGACGGCGTGGACGCGGCCGAGTGGCTCGTGGCGAACGGGTACTCCGAGCCCAAGCGCATCGCGACCTACGGCGGCTCGTACGGCGGCTTCATGAGCGTCGCGTGTCTGGTGGAAGACCAGCTCCGCGTCGACGAAGGCAAACGCTCCGAGCGGATCTTCGGCGCCGGCATCGACGTCGTGGGCATCGTGAACCTGCAGACCTTCCTCGAGAAGACCAGCGGTTACCGCCGCAAGCTGCGCGAGGTCGAGTACGGCCCGCTCAGCGACCCGGACTTCCTCAAGAGCGTCTCGAGCATCCACAAGGCCGACAAGATCAACGTCCCCATGTTCATCGCCCACGGGTTCAACGACCCGCGCGTCCCCGTCGAAGAAGCGATGCAGCTCGCGACCAAGCTCAAAGACCAGGCCTTCGCGCGGAAGGACATGTCCCTCATGCCCCAGTTGTTCGTCGCGCCCGACGAAGGCCACGGCTTCGCGAAGCTCGACAACCGCATCTACTTCACGCAGCGCATGGCCGACTTCCTCAAAGGCACCATCGGCAAGACCCCCGTCGATCTCAACAAGTAAGAACGAAGTAACAATGCTCACGCGGCGGCGCGGTCACGCTGCCCGGGATCTCGCTTGTCGCCGATGCGCCCCAGCGGGCCCTGACCCGGCGGCGGCGGCGGCATGCCCGGCAGCACGCTCTCGCTCGGGCTCTCGGCCTGCGGCGGCGGCAACCCGCGCAGCCCGCCCGGCGTCATCACGCCCGCGAGCCCACCCGCGTCCACCCGCGCTTCCTCCTCCTTCGGCTCATTCGTTGCCGACGCGGCCTTCACGCACGACAGCACCGAAGCGATGGTCCACAAAGTGCCGAAGATCCCGAAATCGAAGACGACCGCAAGAGGCGTGAGGAAGCCGCGGAACTCCTCCACGTCAGCCTCGACCGCGGCAACCTTGTCCGCCTTCTCGTCGGCGCTCATGCGTTCCCACTCGCGCTCGGCGGCGACATACACCCCGTGGGAGTAGTCGCCGTCCACCGTTTACACGTCAGAAACACCCTGCGATTCCATGTGCGCGGCCACATCCGCGGCAACCGCCTCGATCGCGTCCTCCTCCGTCACCGCGAGCTCCGCGCTCACCACATGCGAGACCGCGAAGACCCGCACCGTCACGATCGTCGCGAGCGCCGCACAAGCCGCGAGCACCTTGCCCGCGAGATCCACCTTCTGCGTCCCGAAACACGTCATGCCCATGCCGACCGCAAACCCGACCAACGGGGCAAGCAGCCAGAGACTCCAGCCAGAAGCAACCACAGCAGCAAACCAAAGCCCGCCGGCGACGGCACCGACAGCGAGCGCGAGCAGCAGACCCCTCACGACGTTCATGCACATCCCCCGTCATCAAGTCGGACCCGTTGGGGTGTCGGCGACACCGACACCTGCGAGTCTTACCCCGTTCGCGAATGCCGTCCGCCGGTCCGGTCTGTGACGAGAACGCGGATTCCCGGCCCGAAGTGAGACCCACCTACGGGGGAGGATGTACGATCTCGGACCGCCGGCCATCGCACGCCGTGCACGGCGCGAACAGGAGTCAACGATGAACGCTGGCGATCCGACCGGAGTGCTGCTGGCCCACGACCGCTGGGCCACACTGAACGTTCTCGACGCGTGCGCCGCGCTGTCGGACGAGCAACTGCAACGCCGCTTCGAGATCGGCTGCGGCTCGCTCCACGACAACGTCGTGCACATGATCGGCGCGATGCGCGTATGGGCCGACGTGCTCGGCCGCCGCGCGCCGAGACCGTGGATCGACGAAGCCCCGAGACGCTCGGTCGCGGAGCTGATCTCCATGGTCAAGGAAGCCGCGGACGACCTCGCGGCCTGCGCCCGCATGGGCCCGATGGACGAGGTGCTGAAGCGAGAGCGCCAAGGTGTGGTGCACGAGTACACGCGAGCCACAGTCGTCACGCACGTCACGACCCACGGCATGCACCACCGCGCGCAGTGCATCAACATGCTCCGCCACTTGGGCGTGAAGCAGTTGCCGCAGAGCAGCGTCGTCGAATGGAGCCGCGCGGGCTGCCCGTGATCGCCCGCACGCACCGTCACGAGGCCCGCGCCTATCATTGAGTTCGCTCGGGGCGCGGCGGCCATTCGGGGCCGACCGCTGAGAAGCACCCGTTGAACCTGATCCGGTTTGCACCGGCGGAGGGAAGCGAACGAACCGGACTAGTTCCATCTCGTTCCGTCTTTCCATCCAGCCTTCACGCTGACGAGGTCGCTCATGTCATCCACCCCCCGCTTCCTCCCCCCGCTCCGCGGCGGCTTCAACCCCGGCAACACGCCCAACGTCACCACGCCAGGCTCCTTCGCCAACGCGCCGGATGTCGGCGGTCCACTGACGTTCAGCAGCCCCGACGCGCCGGGCATGCCCGCGCCGAGCGACAAGACCGCGTGGGATTTCCTGCCCACGGGATGGAGCACCTGGGTCGGCGCGGCGATGAACCCCGACGCTCGCCTGAGCCCAGACCTCGCCGAGACAACGTTCGTCGAAGCGCGCGGCACGCTGCGCCGTGTTCTGCACCCGAAGGGCTTCGTCCCCGTCACGCAGCTCGAGTCCGCGCGGCTGGGCATCATCACCCCACAAATGAAGCGCGTCGCCGAGCGCGAGCCGCACTTCGAAGTGCTCTTCCCCGGGCGCGGGGCCGAAGCCGTGCGTGACGAGATCGCCGCGGGGCGCTTGGTAATCCCGGCGAACATCAACCACCTCAAGTACAAGCTCGATCCGATGGCGATCGGGCGTGCGAGCCGCACGAAGGTGAACGCGAACATGGGCGCGAGCCCGGTGTCGAGCGGCACCGACGAAGAGGTCGAGAAGCTCAAGTGGGCCGAGAAGTGGGGCGCGGACACGGTGATGGATCTGTCCACCGGCGGCGATCTCGACGCCTGCCGCGACGCGATCATCCGCAACTCGACCGTGCCCATCGGCACAGTGCCGATCTACTCGATGATCATCGGCAAGAAGATCGAGGACCTCGACTGGGCCACGATCGCCGACAGCCTGCACAAGCAGGCGCAGCAGGGTGTTGACTACTTCACGATCCACGCGGGCGTGCGTCGCGCGCACCTCAAGTACGTGAAGAACCGCCTCATCGGCATCGTCAGCCGCGGCGGCTCGCTCCTCGCGAAGTGGATGCTGGTGCACGGCAAAGAGAACATCATGTACGACCGCTGGGAGGAGATCTGCGACATCCTCCGCCAGTACGACGTGACCTTCTCGATCGGCGACGGCCTGCGGCCGGGCGGGCTGGCGGATGCGACCGACGCCGCGCAGATTGCGGAACTGGAGACCCTCGGCGAACTCACCGAGCGCGCGTGGCGCAAGGGCGTGCAGGTGATGATCGAGGGCCCGGGGCACGTGCCCTTCGATCAGATCGAGTGGAATGCCAAGGTGCAGCGCACGCTCTGCCACGGCGCCCCTTTCTACGTACTCGGCCCGCTCGTGACGGACATGTTCCCCGGCTACGACCACATCACGAGCTGCATCGGCGCCACCGCGATGGCCTACCACGGCGCGGCGATGCTCTGTTATGTGACGCCGAAGGAGCACCTTGGTCTGCCGAAGAAGGACGACGTGAAGCAGGGGTGCATCGCGTACAAGATCGCGGCCCACGCCGCGGATATCGCGCTGGGCATCCCCGGCACGCGCAACCAGGACGATGAGTTGACGAAGGCGCGTGCC
>JBMOHX010000383.1:0-3895 GCA_049317625.1 Phycisphaerales bacterium | reverse complement strand
CTCACGTACTACTCGAAGGACAAAAATGTAACGGGTGTGCTCTCGGCGACCGGGGTGACACTGCTGTCCTACGTGTATCTTGGGCTGACGTTCGGCTTTCTTTTGGCGATTCGGAAGGACTACTCGGCCTGGGTGCTGATGTGGGTTCTGCTGGTCACCAAGGCCTGCGACATCGGTGCCTATTTCACGGGGAAGGCCGTGGGCAAGCACAAGCTCGCGGTGTGGGTCAGCCCCGGTAAGACCTGGGAGGGGCTCATCGGCGGCGTGGTGCTCTCGTCGGTCGTCTCGATCGTGGGACTGAAAGTGATGGCGGCTCGCCAGATGCTCCCGTGGACGGGGCTGGCCGAGGCGGTGGTCGCCGGGGTTTTGTTCGCGATCGTGGGGCAGTTGGGGGATCTCGCCAAGAGCCTTCTGAAGCGGGATGCCGGGATGAAGGACTCCGGGCAGGTGTTGCCCGGATTCGGAGGGGTGATCGACATCATCGACTCGCCCCTCCTGGTGACGCCGGTGGCGTTTTGGTGGCTCCGCATTTTCGCCGGGCCTTGAATCTCACCTTGACCTGTTCTGCGCACTACAATGCGTCGACCCACGGAGTGCGGAATGGACGTCACCGAGAAACTGCTGCGAGTCTACCTGGCGGATAAACAACTCAGGGGTCTTCAGGCCAGGCTCAAAGCCGCCGAGAAGTTCCTGACTCAGCAGGACGGTGAACTGACGCAGCTCGAAACCCAGCGCAAGGACACCGACGCTCAGGTGCGGCAGTTCCAAGTCGCCGCGGCCGGCCACGAAGGCGAGATGAAGCGGATCGACGCCCGCGCTGAGCAACTCCGGGTCCAAATGGAGACGGCCCAGACCAACAAGGCCTACCAGGCCTTCCTGGTCGAGCTCAACACCCACAAGGTTGAACGCGACAAGCTCGAGAGCTCGGCTCTCGAACTCATGACCAAGGTCGACGGCGCGAAGCAGCAGTTGGCCGATCTGGACGCCAAACTCGCCGAGCGCAAGCAGCTCCGCGGCGTCGCGGTAACCGACCGCGACAAGCGGGCCGACGAGATCCGCGATCGCGTGGCCGAGCTGCAGAAAGAACGCGCCGCCCATGCGGCGGAAGTCCCCAAGGAGGCGCTCGCCGCACTCGATGCCCTCCTCAAGACGCGCGGAGACGGCGCGATGGCCGCGGTCGAAGCCCACGACGTGAAGCGACACGAGTACGCGTGCTCGGGGTGCACCATGTTCCTGCCCATCGACTCCGTCGCGGGGTTGATCTCCGGCGGGAAGCTCACCAAGTGTGTCTCGTGCGGCTGCATCCTCTTCCTGGACGAGGAGTTCCGCCGCGCGAGCGAGCCGGTGCCCAAGACCCCCAAAGGGAAGGGCAAGAAGTCCGCGGCGGCCGAGCAGCTCTAAACAACGGCCGGTCTCTTATCCGGCCGAAGACTGATCAAACAAGGGGCCCGGCGTCGGTGGCGGATTCCACACCACCCCGAGGTGGTCGCACGCGGCTTTGGTGAGCTGGCGCCCGCGACGGGTCCGCGCGAGAAACCCAATCTGCAGCAGGTACGGCTCCACAACGTCCTCCAACGTGCCGGAGTCCTCGTTGAGCGTCGCGGCGACCGCTTCGAGTCCCACGGGGCCGCACGAGTAGGTCGACGCGATGCACCTCAGGTACGAGCGGTCGAGCTCATCAAGACCAAGGTCGTCGACCCCTTCGAGCCGGAGCGCATCGACCACCACGCGGTCGGTCACGTCGCCGTCGGCCCGCACCTGCGCGAAATCTCGTACACGCCGCAGCAGCCGATTCGCGATCCGGGGCGTCCCGCGCGAGCGTCGCGCGATCGATCCCAACGCGCTGGCCGCGGCTCGCGGGATCGAGAGCAGCCCCGCGCTGCGCCGCAGGATGCTCAGCAACTCCTCCACCGTGTAGTACCGCAGATGGTGGGAGATCCCGAACCTCGAGCGGAGCGGCGAGGAAAGGAGGCCGGCCCGCGTCGTGGCACCGACGAGTGTGAACGGCTTGCAGCGGATCTGCACCGTCCGCGCCGAGTGCCCGCTATCGACGGTGACGTCGACCCGGAAGTCCTCCATCGCCGGGTAGATGAACTCCTCGACCGCGATCGGAAGACGGTGAATCTCGTCGATGAAAAGCACGTCGCCGGTTTGCAGGCGCGTCAGCGAGGCCACGAGGTCGGTCCCCTTCGCGAGCGCCGGGCCCGAGGTCACGTGGAGGCGTGTCCCCATCTCCGTGGAGAGCACGTGCGCGAGCGTGGTCTTTCCTAGACCGGGTGGGCCGTGCAGGAGCACATGCTCGAGCGGCTCTGCGCGCGCCTTGGAGGCCTCGATCGCGACTCGGAGACGTTCGATGAGCTCCGACTGGCCGACATACTCCCCGATGCTGGTCGGTCGCAGCGCCCAGTTCTTCTGCTCTTCTTCGGGAGCGCCCTGCGCGTTGAGAAGCCGGTCGGTCACCATGGTGTCCGATCGTACTCGACCCGCGCTGCTTAGTCCGTCGGCAGGCCCTTGTCCTTCCAGAGCCGTGTCAACTCGGCGAGCGTCGTGCGTTCAGCCCTGTTGCCATCGGGGAACTCGATGTGGACGACTTCGCCCTTCTCGTTGAGGGTGATCGTCTGCTCCGCCCCGAACCGGTTGATCTTCGAAGAGATCACCCACACTCCCGGCTGATCGGCGGGCTGCCGAACGTCGTCGCGCCGGAACTGAATCTGTTGCGGCTTCGACCGGTACGAGTAGAACGCGAAGTTCGCCGAGATCCGGCTGCGGACCAGGATTTGCGGCAGCACGAGCGCCTCGACCTGCGAGATGTACCCTGCTCCCTCGATCGTCGCTCGCACCTGCTCATTGGCCTCCCGGTCCCCCTCGTTCCGCACCGAGAGGCTCTTCGCCTCCCGCGCGCCCAGCTCGCGGACGGTGGTCGGCGCGGCCCGCTTGGCCTTGTCCGGGTTGGTGTCCCGGAACGTGCTGGTCACCGTCCAGTGCTCCCGTTCGCGGTCCAGTGAAAGGAAATACACGCCCCGCGTGTCGCAGATGACGTTCTGCTCCAGCAGCACCCGCGCGTCGATCTGCACCACGTAGCCGTTCGAGTTGATTGGGCTGTCCACCGGTCCTGGCCCGATCCGCGTGGTGATCCTCTGGTACCCGATTTCGGTGTCGTCGGAGGCGTGGCCCGTGGCCGCGGGGCGGTAAAGGCGGCGCCACTGGTTGTTCGCCGTCGCGAGGACCTCCTCCATCGCCGCGCGGTCGAGGTTCTCAAAGACCTTTACGCCCGCTTCGATCGCGGCCCGTCGCTCCGCGTTCTGGACCGTCGAGTCCTCGACGCTCGACGCGGCGAGGATGGTTTCGAAGAGCTTCCGTGTCTTCTTGAACTCGGCCTCGGGGGTCACAAGCTCGAACGAGATGAGCTGGGTCGGGCTGGACTTGAAGACCACGTACCCACGGACCAGGGGTGTTGCCTTGGCGGGGTCCTCCGGGGGGAGCTTGATGTAGATCCGTTCCGCCTCAACTCCGCCGACCGTCGACACCTTCGACATCGGTTCGACGATCGCGCCTTTGTACCCGGCGAGCCTGGGTTTGCGTGGTGCTTTGGCGTCCACCGGCCTGGGCTTGGTCCCCTCCGGATCAAGCACGTCCATGCCCGATCCGCTGGTTGCGTCGTAGACCACGCCGGACTGCTCCATCAGCCCGACCACCAAGTCCTCCAGGATCTCGCGGGGTGTGGCGAGCTCATCCTTGATCCGCGGCGTCTGGATCGTGATCTGCCACGAGAGGTCGCTCGCACGGATCTTCACGGAGCTGCGGTCCCCGACGGAGGTCTGCTCGCTCTTGGAACCGACGGGCACTGGAACGGTCAGGCCGACGCTCTCGATGACGATCGGGACTTCCGCGAACT
>JBMOHX010000382.1:0-3906 GCA_049317625.1 Phycisphaerales bacterium | reverse complement strand
TACATCAAGAACGCGCACGGGCACTCGGAGGAGTCTGTCTCGTTCAATGTGCAGCCGCGGCGAACGGGGCAGGTGCTCATCGGGTCTTCGCGGCAGTACGGCGCGAGCACCGGGGACGTTGAGCCGCGGATGATCCGGATGTTGATCGAGCGAGCGGTGCAGTACATGCCCGGCCTTCGGGACCTGCGGGCGATCCGCTGTTGGACAGGGTTCAGGGCCGCGACTCCCGACTCGCTGCCGATCATCGGCCCGCACCCGTCCGACCCGCGCTTGGTGTTGGCGACGGGGCACGAAGGGCTCGGGCTCACGACGTCGCTGATGACCGCGCGGCTTGTGGCGCACCATGTCGCGGGGTGTGACTGCCCGATCGACCATCGCCCGTTCCTGCCGTCGCGCTTTGCGGAGCTGCGCCGATGAGTGACCTGGTACTCATCACCATCGACGGGCGCGAGGCGCGGGTGTCGCCGGAGTGGTCCGTGGCGGCGGCGGTATGGAACGCGCGCGGGGTGAGCGGGACGCGGCGCTCTGTGACGGGTGACGCCCGCGCGGCGGCGTGCGGGATGGGCGTGTGCTTCGAGTGCCGCGTGAGTGTCGACGGCGAGGCCGGAGTGCGCGGGTGCATGGTGCGCTGTCGCGAGGGGATGCGGGTCGAGACCGAAGCGGGTGGCGCATGAGTGTGCGGGAGTGCGACGTGGTCGTGGTGGGCGCGGGGCCGGCGGGGCTCGCCGCGGCTGCGACGTGCGCCGCGCGCGGCGCGTCAGTGCTGGTGCTTGACGAAGGGAGCGGCACCGGAGGGCAGATCTGGCGCGGGCGGCCGAGCGGTGAGCACGCGAAGTGGCGTGCGATCGCGGCGGGCGCTGGCGCGGAGGTTGAGCTCGGCGCGTCGGTGTTCGGCGTTGAAGCGGGACCCCGGCATCGTTTGAGCGTCGCCGTCGGGCGGCGCGGGCTCGTGATCAGCGCTCAGCGGGTGATCCTCGCGACCGGCGCGCGGGAGCTGTTGCTCCCGTTCGAAGGGTGGACGATCCCCGGGGTGCTCGGCGCAGGCGGGCTTCAGGCGATGATCAAGCAGGGGCTCCGCGTGAAGGGTGAGCGGGTGGTGGTTGGCGGCAGCGGTCCGCTGCTGGCGGCGGTGGCGGCGCTTGTGCGACAGTCGGGAGCGGAAGTCGCGGCGGTCGTGGAGCAGGCGCCGCGTGCGGCGCTGATGGGAGTGGCGAGGGCGCTCGCGGCCGCGCCGTCAAAGGCGCTTCAAGCCGCGGAGCTTGCGGTGGAACTCAGGGGTGTTCCGAAGCGGCTGGGGTGGTGGCCGCGCCGCGCGATCGCGCGGGACGGACGACTGGCCGCGCTCGAGATCACCAACGGGGTGCGTCGCGAGGTCATCGGGTGCACGCTGGCCGGGATCGGCTTCGGACTTGTGCCCAACACCCGGCTCGCGGGGATGCTCGGCTGCGCGGTCACGGCGGGTGGCGTTCGCGTGGATCGCGTGCAGCGGACGACTGTGCCGGGAGTGTGGTGCGCGGGCGAAGCGGTAGGAGTGGGGGGTGTGGACGCCGCGGTCGCGGAGGGTGAGATTGCTGGCGCGGACGCCGCGGGTGCTGTCGCGAGCGACGAGGTCTTCCGACGTCGGGATCGCGCTCGCCGCTTCGTCGATCGGATGAGCCGAGCCTTCGCGTTGCGCGACGAGCTTCGGGCGATGCCGGGCGAACGCGATTGCCTGTGCCGCTGCGAGGACGTTGCGATGGGAGAGGTTGCGAAGTGGGCCGGGTGGCGCGAGGCGAAGCTGCAGACGCGTTGCGGGATGGGTGTCTGTCAGGGCCGCACGTGCGGGCCGGCTGCGGCGTTCCTCTTCGGTTGGCCGGTGGATGATTCGCGTCCGCCATTGTTGCCCGTTGCTCTCGGGGCCATGCTCGATACCCTGCCTGCTCCGGGAGCAGCCGGTCATGAGAAAGGACATCAGTGATGAAGGCTTCTGATTGGCACGGCGTGATGCCCGCGATCACCACACCGTTTCGGAAGGATCTCTCGGTCGACGTCGAGTTCCTGCGAGAGCACGTGGCGTGGCTGGTGGGCACCGGATGCCGCGCGATTGTCACGCCGGGGTCTCTCGGTGAAGGCGCGACGCTCGAGCACGATGAGAAGGTGACGATCTGGCGCGAGTGCGCGGCGGCGGTTGGTGCGAACGTGCCGGTGATCGCGGCGGTTTCGAGTCTCTCGACCGCGGACGCGGTGCGAGTCGCGAAGCAGGCGGAGCAGGCGGGGTGCAGGGGCCTGATGGTGCTGCCGCCCTACGTCTACAAGGGCGAGTGGCGCGAGACCAAGGCGCACTTCGGCGCGGTGTTGCGGGCGACGAAGCTGTCGTGCATGCTCTACAACAACCCCGTCGCGTACGGCACCGATGTGTTTCCGCCGCAGGTCATGGAACTCGCCGCGGAGCACGAGAACCTGCACGCGATCAAAGAATCTTCGACCGATGTGCGGCGCATCACGTGGCTCAAGGCGATCGGGGGTGATCGCCTCGCGCTCTTCGTCGGGGTTGATGACCTGATCGTCGAGGGGATCGCGGCGGGTGCCACGGGTTGGATCGCGGGACTTGTGAATGCGCTCCCGACGGAATCGGTACGGTTGTTCGATCTGGCCGTGAAGGGCGAGCACGCCGCCGCCGCGGAGTTGTACGCGTGGTTCCTGCCGCTGCTGCGGATGGACACGACGTACGACTTCGTGCAGCTGATCAAGCTGGTGCAGACCGAGGTGGGCAAGGTGGGGTCGGGGGGAGCGGTGACGCGTCCGCCGCGGCTGATGCCGGAGGGTGCGCGGCTGGCCGAGGTTCTCGCGGAGATCCGCCGATCGCTGGCCGCGCGGCCCGGATGAGCGTCAAAGGGTTGCGACGCGCAGGCCGACGGGATCGACGGCGAAGTCGTAGAAGCGAGCGAGCGGCGCGTGCGGCTTGGAGGCGAGCTCACGGCTGATGTGCTTTGCGGATCGGGCGTCGCGCGCGATGAGCAGCGCGAAGCCGCCGCCGCCGGCGCCGAGCAATGAGTACCCGCTGAGGTGCTTGCCGAGACGGCGGAAGAGCGCATCGATCGCGGCGTTTGATGCGCCGGGGTCGAGCGTCTGCTTGAGCGTCCAGTAGTCGTGCAGGTGCGCGGCCACTTCGTCGAGCGATCCCGACTCGACGGCTTGCCGCATGTCGAGCGCTCCGCGTTTGAGCCTTTCGATCGCGGTGCGGACGGTGGGAACCCGGTCGAGGTAGCTCCCGACCACGTTGCGCAGGATGTTCTTCGCGAGGCGCCGCTGCCCGGTGAAGTACAGCAGGCATCGGGCCGCGGCTTCTTCACCTGCGAACACACCGTGACCGGGAACTGCTTCGGCGGATGGAATCTGGTGTGCTCCGGGTTGCGTGCGGAGGAGCTTGACGCCCGGGAGCACGCCGCCGGCTTGGTCTTGCCATCCGCCGCCGGTGCTCATGAGCTGCTCGAGCACGCTCGCGAGTTCGATCACCCGTGCGTGGTGCGGGTCGCGCCCGAGAATCCGGAGCAGCGCGGCGATGAGCGTGGCCCCGAGGATGGAGCTCGCGCCCAGGCCCGAGCCCTTCGGGAGCGCGGAGAAAAAGGTCACGTCAAGTCCGGCACCGAAGCGCTCGAGGTGTCGTTTGAGCGTTCGGCCGGGGGGCGGCGCGAACCCGAGCAGGCAGAGCGCGGCCTTGGGGAGCGCGGCCCAGTCGTGCGGGTCGCTGAAACGCGAGAGCGAGGCCGCGGTGCGGAAGGTGGTCGACTCGCCGAGGTCGATGCTGCTGATCCGGATGGTGGGCTCGCGCGTGAGGCGGCAGACGTCATGGATGGGGTAGAGCCCGTTGGTCGTGACCGCGGCGTTCAGCACGACGCCGCCGACGTCGGTGCAGATGGGGGGCGT
>JBMOHX010000381.1:0-3915 GCA_049317625.1 Phycisphaerales bacterium | reverse complement strand
GCTCGTTGCCGCGGCGAGAATCGTGGGCGATTCCGCGTCCTCTCCCGAGCGCCCCGCCAGCGAAAGCGTCGGAGCCGAGATCGGGCCGTACCGGCTTGTCGAACAGATCGGCGAGGGCACCTTCGGCGTGGTCTTTCTCGCGGAGCAGGAGCGGCCCGTCAAGCGGCGGGTCGCGCTGAAGATCATCAAGGCGGGGATGGACACGCGCCGGTTCGTCGCGCGGTTTCAGGCGGAGCGGCAGACGCTCGCCGCGATGAACCACCCCAACATCGCGAGGGTCATCGACGGCGGCGCGACGGAGATGGGCCGCCCGTACTTCGTGATGGAGTACGTGCAGGGCGAGCCGATCACGGCCTACGCCGACCGGCACACGCTGAACCTGCGGTCGCGGCTGGAACTCTTCATCTCAGTCTGCGAGGCGATCCAGCACGCGCACCAGCGCGGGATCATCCACAGAGACATCAAGCCCAACAACATCCTCGTGACGGAACTCGACGGCCGCGCGACGCCCAAGGTGATCGACTTCGGCATCGCAAAGTCCTTCGGCCCGATGCTGACCGAGGGCACGAGCATGACCGAACGCGGCCAACTGGTGGGCACGCCGGAGTACATGAGCCCGGAACAAGCCGCGATGGGTGCCGCGGAAATCGACACGCGCGCGGACGTCTACTCGCTGGGCGTGGTACTGTACGAGCTGATCGCGGGCGTGCTGCCGTTCGACTGGAAGGCTCTGCGTATCGAGGGTCTCGGCGAAGTGCTCAAATCTCTCCGCGAAACAGACCCACCCCGCCCGAGCACGCGCCTCTCCACAGTCGACGCGGCAAAGGCCACCGAGATCGCGGCCAACCGCGAGTCGCAACAGGCTCGCCTGACGCGCGAACTGAGCCGCGAACTCGAATGGATCCCGATGAAGGCGCTGCGGAAGGCACCGGGTGAGCGGTACCAATCGCCGCGGGATATGGCGGAGGACATCGGACGCTATCTGCGGGGCGAGGCCTTGGAGGCGGGTCCGGAGGCGGTGGGGTATCGGTTGCGGAAGTTTGTGAGGAGGAATCGCGGGGCGGTGGGTGCGGTGGCAGGGGTGATGGTGGTGCACTACGGTGCGATTGCAATTCTCTGCAGATGCTTTCCGCCCTCCTCCCTCCACGTCGCTTGGTACCGGCCGGGCGCGATTCCTCGTCGAATCCCCACGCCGCGGCCTGACAGGGATTCTTCGGAGACCGGCGATGAAGAGGGATGTCACCAACACCGGCCCACGCGCGATCAGCCTCGCACTCGTCCCCTCGCGGGTTTTGCTAGTACTTTCGCTGCTGCTCACGTTGCTCGGGACTCGTGCGGCCTTCGCGCAGGATGAGATCAGCGCGCCCCTCGCCGCGGCGAGGGAGAGGTACGAGGCCGAGCGGGCGAAGGTCCGCGAAGAGACGGAGCAGCGGGTCCATGACCAGTTGACGAATCTCTCCCAAGCCAAACCCATCGACGAGCAGCGCCTCGCGAAGGTCGAGCGTGAGTTGGCGGAGTTCCGTCGCACCGGGGCCTGGCCTTCGAGCACCACCCTCGAGCTGCGGTCGCGGGCCGCGAAGAACGTGGAGGCGATGCGCGATGCGTACGTCGCCGCCCGCATCGCCGCGGCGAAGCAGAACAACGAGCCCATTCAGCAAGCCATCATTCGGGAGGTGACCGCGTTCGAGTCGCACACCGACATGGCGGCGTGGGGGGAGAACCTGATCGGCGAAGTGGGCGACACGGCGCGCCGGCTCGAGTCGAGCTCGACGCCGCTCGAGGTGGACCTGAGCGCGGGGGGCGAGTACCGGCTCGAGATCCAAGCGAAGCGGACCGCTGCGATCGGCGAGCTCGTGTGCCAGGTGCCGCTGACCAACGGCCGTCGGCTGACGGTGCCCACGGAAGCGAACGCGGACGGAAGCATCCGCGTGCTGCTGACGGTGTACCGCGGCCTCGTCGCCGCGGACCTGGGCGCGAAGCGGCCGCTGAACGTTGCGGACGCTGAGGAGACCGAGGACGCGAAGCTCCTGCTCAGCGCGAAAGGCGGGCCTATCGAACTGCTCTCCGTGCGAACCCACAGCGTGCAGGAAAGAGTGGCCGCCCCGAAGAAGTCGAAGAAGCCGGTGACAAAGGCAGCACCGCGTGAGAAGGATGAGAAGGAAGCAGCCGCGCCGAAGCTGGAGCAGGGTTCCAGGTGGACCGGGACGAGGCACGTCGACCGCCACGGCGAGCAGGACACCCTCGTGACGGTGGGCAAGCGAACCGGGAAGACCGTGATCCTGCGGATCCCGGAGTGGGGCGGCTGCGGGACGGACGTTCTGACGGTGAGAGTCAATGGCTCGAACCTGACGGTGACGGGAATGCGGTATGAGGGCAGTCGACCGAGGGTGTACAGAGGCGTTCGCGGATCTGGGCGGATCGTGGGCGGCCGGCTCTACCTCAGCTACTCGTGCAAGCTGGACGCGGGGCGGCTGCGGAATCAGTCGGTGAGCGGGAGCATTGATGTCACGGCGGAGGAGTAGGAGTTACAAACAGAGCAAGTCGAGACAACAGGATGTAAGCAAGCGGGCCCGCCATGTGCGGGCCTGTTGTTCATACCGCGGCGGCAGAGTGCGACGACCCCGGTGCGCGTCGGCGAGGAGGGCGTCTTGCCGCGGAGCGGAAACGAGCATTTGTGATTCCGCGCAGGGCAGACTGCGTCGCTTGGATGTTGTCGGACGCTGCCCCGAGGGGGCTCGCGTGACGACGATGAGTGACGACGCCGCGGAGCGCGTCACGAGAATCCTTGAGCACATGGAGCAGAAGATGCAGAAGCATGTTCGAGTAGCTGAACGCGCACGTGGCCATCGTTCGTGGTCGGGCCTGAGCGCGGCTGGGGCGTTGATGTTGGCGGCGTCGATCACGATGGCGCAGCCGGTGCTGATTACCGCACCCGTTACGCTGAACTGCGCGACCACATGCATTCGGTCGACCGCGGGAGGCCCGTGCATCCCTCTCGCCACCGCAGAAATCACGGTCCGCGGCACGACGCTGACCACCAACGGCCGCTTCTCCATCGCGTCGCTCACGCTTGAAACGGGTGCCAGCGGTCAGCCGGCGATCGTGACGCACTCCCCGCAGGCGACATGCGGCAGCTCAGGGACGGATGTTGTGCGCGGGATGGAGTTGATCATCAGCGGCAACCTGAACGTGAACGCGGGGTGTCGGATTGATGTGTCGGGGATGGGCTCACCCGCCGGAGCGGGCCCGGGGGCTGGCGCATCGTTTCAGTCCTACGGTGGCGGCGGCGGCTACGGCGGCGCTGGCGGTGACGCGAGCGGGAGCTCGAGAGCAAACGGTGTGTCTGGCTTTGGCGGCCAGTGCTACGGCTTCCTGGCGACGGAGACCTTCGCACCGTCAGCGTTCGGTTCGGGCGGCGGAGACCGATGGAGCGGAGCCCAACGTGATGTAGGCACGGGGGGTGCTGGCGGTGGTGCCGCTCGACTCATTGTCACGGGTACTTCGACAATCAACGGCACAGTTGTCGCCAACGGGGCCGATGGGGGGAGCAGGGCCGGCGGCGGCTCCGGTGGCAGCGTTTACCTCAACACCGCGGTGTTTGGGGGTTCCGGACAGCTCTCGGCGAACGGCGGTACCGGGTACTACGAAGGTGGTGGCGGCGGCGGCGGGCGTGTCGCGGTCATCTACAGCAGTCGAGGTCCCGTGTGGCCCGTCGCCTCGGCGATCGGAGGGCCGGGGTACTTTCGCGGTGGAGCCGGGACGACCTACGACAAGCTCGCATCGTCGATTCGAGGCACGCTGACGTTTGATAACGGGAACACCTTCGGTGAGAACTCAGAGATCTACGGTCCGGTCACGCTGAACGCAAACGTGGTCGTTCGCCGGGGCGCGAGGCTTGGTCCCGCACATCTTCAG
>JBMOHX010000380.1:0-3919 GCA_049317625.1 Phycisphaerales bacterium | reverse complement strand
GAGCACGGCCTTGTGCTCGATGCTGCCGGTGATGATGTGTCCGCGCGAGCGCCCCGAGCCAGCGGGGGCCTTCTCGTACATGTACGCCGCGCCCTTGATGGCGAGGTTGTTGGACTCCGTAGAACCGGAGGTGAAGACGATGTCCTTCTCGTTCGCGCCGAGCAACGCGGCGACCTGTTCACGAGCCTTGTCAACGCCGGCCTCGCTCGCCCATCCGAAACGGTGGTTCCGGGATCCGGGGTTGCCGAACTCCTGCGTGAAGTACGGGAGCATGGCATCGACGACCCGCGGATCGCAAGGGGTGGTCGCGGCGTGATCCATATAGATGGTGTTGTGGGTACCGGCCATGGTGGCTCCTGCGGATGGCGTTGAAACTGAGTCTCAACAGCGTAGGCTTAGAACTGTTCTAGACAAGAGGTTTGCGATGGGAATGAGGGCGAAAATAGTCCGAACTTTACTCGAACGAAAGGGCGGGCCGGGCTGGGCGGGTTGGGAATGGGCTTCTTGATTCCTGGATGGCCAGGGATACACTCTCTCCCTTCGCCGCGCGGGAACACTGGAGCGCGGAACAACTCGCACCGTTTGAACTACCAACCTGTCGCGGCCCTGCCCGGGCGCGGCACTCGCGGGATTCTCGCGAAAGGCTGGTGGGAGGTCAAGGACAATGGGCAAGCGTGAAGTCACGAACATTTTCAAGTTGATGGCGCCGGGCGGCACTGCGACCCCCGCGCCACCCCTCGGCCCGGTTCTGGGCTCGAAGGGTGTGAACCCCGGTCAGTTCATCCAGAAGTTCAACGCCGCGACCGCCGCGCTCAAGGGCAAGGTCGTGGGTTGCATCGTGACGGTGTACTCCGACCGTACGTTCGAGTTCGAGGTCAAGAGCAGCCCGGCGTCGGTCCTGATCAAGGACGCGGCGAAGATCGAAAAGGGCTCTGGCGTTCCGAACAAGAACAAGGTCGGGAAGCTGACGAAGGCCCAGGTCAAGAAGATCGCCGAAGAGAAGATGGCCGACCTGAACTCGCTGTCGATCGAGGCGGCGATGCGTGTGATTGAGGGAACGGCTCGGTCGATGGGCGTGACCATCGAAGGCTAAGCAAAGGAGCGCAAAGAGATGCCGAAGAGAATCAGCAAGCGCGCCAAGGCCAATGCCGAGCTGCGTCCGACTGTTGCGGTCGAGGCGGTCGAGGCGGTCCAGGCGTTGAAGAAGTTCAAGGCGCCGAAGTTTGATCAGACGGTGAACGTGTGCATGCACCTGGGGATCGATACGACCCAGGCCGACCAGAACCTTCGCGGCGCGATCTCGCTGCCGCGGGGTATTGGCAAGAGCAAGCGCGTCATCGCTTTCTGCCAGAGCGACGTGGCCCAGCAGGCGATCGCGGCGGGCGCGGTCAAGGCCGGTGCCGAAGAGCTCGTGGCCGAGATCGAGGGCGGGTGGATGGACTTCGACGTGGTCGTCGCCTCTCCCGACATGATGCGTGTGGTGTCCAAGCTCGGCAAGGTGCTGGGCCCCAAGGGTCTGATGCCCAGCCCCAAGGCTGGCACGGTGACCCCTCAGGTGGTTCAGGCCGTGAAGGAATACGGCGCGGGCAAGGTCGAGTACCGCGCGGACAAGTCCGGCAACGTGCACGCGGTGATCGGCAAGCTGTCGTTCCCCGAGGACGCGCTCGTCGAGAACCTCGCGTTCTTCATCGGGGCCATCGAGAAGATCCGCCCCGCGACCGCTCGCGGTCAGTACGTGAAGAAGATCACCATCAGCGGCGCGATGACGCCCGGCGTTCAGGTCAAGTACGTGAACGCGGTCGAGGGGGAGGAGTAATCCATGTCGAAGACAGTCAAGCAGATCATCATGCGGGACTATGCCTCCCGCATCCAGAAGGTCGCTGAGGGCGGCGGCGTGGAGCTTCACGACGCGATGCTGATCAGCATCCGTGGCCTGAAGGCGGTGGACACCACCAAGCTCCGCGGCACCCTCGCGAAGAAGAACATCCGCGTGACCGTGGTCCGCAACTCGCTCGCCCGCAAGACCTTCGAGAACACGACCCTCGCGGCGCTCTCGGAGCTGCTGACCGGCGCGAACGCGATCGCGTACGGCGGCAACTCGGTCGTCGAGGTCGCCCGCGAGGTCGTCGAGATCGCCAAGAAGATGCCGGGTCTGGAGCTCCGCGGCGCGGTGCTGGACGGGCTGCTCTTCAAGGGCAAGGCCGGCGTCGAAGAACTGAGCAAGTTCCCGACCCGTTCCGAGGCGATCGGGCAGGCCGTCGCGCTCATCCTGTCTCCCGCGAAGAACCTTGTCGGCCAGGTCCTCGGGCCCGGTCGGAAGGTCGGCGGCCTGATCAAGGCCATCGAAGACAAGCTGGAAAAGGGCGAGGCGATCGCGAAGGTTGGATAAGTCAACGAGTGTCGCGCCGCGATGGGCGACTGAACGAAGTCAACAACAGCCGTTTCCACTGGCCCGCATGGGATAACGACCGGGAGTTCCGGTCCCTCTGGAAAGGCAGTGTGCCGGGACTGACCCGGCAGAAGTAGGGATTGAACAATGGACGCGAAGATCACTGAACTGGGCGACAAGCTTGCTGGGCTCACCCTCAAGGAAGCCGTCGACCTCGGCAAGTACATGAAGGACACCTACGGCATCGAGGCCGCCGCGGGCGGCGGCGTGATGATGGCCGGTGGCGGCGCGGCTGCCGCGGCCCCCAAGGTTGAAGAGAAGACCAGCTTCGACGTCATCCTCAAGGCCGCGGGCGACAAGAAGATCCAGGTCATCAAGGTTGTTCGCGAGATCACCGGTCTGGGTCTGGCCGAGGCCAAGGCTCTGGTCGATGCCCCGGGCAAGCCCGTCAAGCAGGGCGTGGACAAGGCCGAAGCCGAGAAGCTCAAGAAGTCCCTGGAAGAGCAGGGCGCGACGGTCGAGCTCGCCTGATCAGGCGAGAGTTGATGGTCGGCATCGGCCCTCTTGGGCGGGTGTGCGACGAACGCGGCAGACATGTACGGGGCCCGTCCGGATGGGACGGGCCCTTTTTTCCCCTTTGGGCGTGTTGCTCCAAAATTTGTTGGGGGGCTCGCCCATGCCGCGCCAAGAGTGCTACACTGGTCGGTTCGAGACGTATCGGCGATATACGTTCACGACAATGGGCAAGCCGTTGAACGACGCGGAACGAAACTAGAAAGAGGACCCGGGCTGCTGAGCGCCGAGAGGCGAGCGGTCTCGGGTCTTGTTTTCCATCGTGAGGATCCCGATGGCAGCGATGTCTATGTCCACCATGAAAGTCCGTTCCTTCGCGAAGCGTGGGGATGCGATGTCGGTTCCCAGTTTGACCGAGGTGCAGACGGACGCGTACGAGCGTTTCCTGCAGCTGGGTGTGGGACCCGACGAACGCAACACGCACATCGGTCTCGAGGCCTTGCTCCGGGAGATTTTCCCGATCAAGAGCTACGACGAAACGATGACGCTCGAGTACGTGACGTACTCGCTCGAAGAGCCGCGGTACACCGCGGACGAGTGCCGCGAACTGCGCCTGACCTACGGGCGTCCGTTCAAAATCACCGTGCGCCTGAAGCGCGAAGGCCGCCCGGACATGCCCGAGGAGGACATCTATCTCGGGGAGTTCCCGATCATGATGGGCGGCGGCGAGTTCATCGTGAACGGTGCCGAGCGCGTGATCGTGAGCCAGCTGCACCGCTCGCCCGGTGTTGATTTCTCTATCGTTTCCTCCGAAGGCGACCGCCCGCTGCACTCGACCCGCATCATCCCCGAACGCGGGAGCTGGATCGAGCTCGAGGTCACCAAGAAGGACGTTCTGGCGATGCGGATCGACCAGAGCACCAAGATGGCCGCGACGACGTTCCTCCGCTGCCTGGACGAGAGCGTCAGCGCGACGGATCAGTTGCTGCGCCTCTTCTATGAGGTGAGCGAGGTCAA
>JBMOHX010000379.1:0-3934 GCA_049317625.1 Phycisphaerales bacterium | reverse complement strand
TGACGAGCCTGCATTCCCTGAGCCACCGCGAATGAGATGATTGAACAGTATCACGTTCTCGCCGCCGGCGTCCTTCCGCCATGCTGGAGGGGGGTAGATGGTGAGGTTTGGAGAGGAAGAGGGGCCGCGTCTTCCTCTCCATCAACCCGGTTCTCCGTGTTCGTCGGCCGTGGTTCCGAGACGCCCCTGTCCGCGGCCAGCTCCGCCATGAACCGCTTCGGCGTCTTGTACCCAAGCGAGCTGTGCGGCCTCTGGTCGCGGTAGTACCGCCGATAGTCCTCGATGACCACCTTCGCTTCCGCGAGGCTGTAGAAGGTGTTGAGGTCCAAGCACTCGTCCCGCAACCGGCCGTTGAAGCTCTCCACGATCCCGTTCTGCCACGGGCAGCCGGGTTCGACGTACAGCGTCTCCACCTTGCAATCCGCCAGGTGTTTCCGCAACTTCTTCGCGATGAACTCCGGGCCGTTGTCGCTCCGGATGTGCCTGGGTACCCCGTGCCGCGCGAACAGCACCTGCAACTGCCGGATCACTTCCGCCGAGTTGATCCGCCGCGCGACCAGCGTCAGCAGCGGGTCGCGCGTGTACTCGTCCACCACCGTCAGCACGCGGAACGTGCGCCCGTCGTTCATCGTCTGATCGCTCACAAAGTCCCATGTCCACACGTCGTTCCTCCTCTGTGCGACCCGCACATGCACCGCGTTCTTCGACGCCCCCGGTGCTCGTTTCTTCTTCCGCCGCCGCGGCACCCTGAACCCGTGTTTGCGGCACAGCCTGTACACACGATCGCGCCCGACCTCGAAGCCCTCGTCGCGGAGCCGCCCATACAGCATGCGGTACCCGCTCCGCGGCTTCCCGTGGATCATCCGCGTGATCGCCTCGACGATCGGCTTGTCCTTGTTGACAAGCACCGTCGGCGCTTCGATCGCGTTGCGTGAGAGCCCGACCAATCGGCACGCGCGACGCTGCGAGACTTCGGGATGTAGCTCCCGCACGCTCGCCAACGCCTCGCGCCGCCTGGTCGGGCTTAGTGCTTTCCCTCGGCGATCTCCGTGAGGATCTGCTTGTCGAGGGTGAGGTCGGCGACAGCCTTGCGCAGCCGCCGGTTCTCCTCCTCGAGCTGCCGCATGCGCTTGATCTCGTCGTCGCCCATGCCGCGGAACTGCTGCCGCCAGCGTCCGAGCGTCTGGGCGCTGACCTCGAGCTTCTGGCAGATCTGCGGCACGGTCTCACCGGCCGCGGCGAGTTCCTCGGAGTGCCGGAGCTTCCGGATGATCTCGTCGGTCGTGTGTCGTTTGCGTTTCATCGAGCGGACCTTTCTGGGGCATTGTTCGCCCCGAAGATCTCACTCGCGGTGGGTCGGGTTTTTCAGGCTGGTTCAGTCGTAAAGTCTTGCACAGCAAGCCTGTCGGTGTTTGTACCCTGAGGGGATTTGCGAGCTGACGCGAGGGCTTGTCGCCGCCTGCTGCGGGGAATTCTGTGGCGTGCCGACCGGCACGGGACGCTGCGGAGCGATCGCGGACTTGAAGTCGCTTTCACGGACGGCGAAGTTGCAAGGCGTAGAGTTCGCCGTGAAGAGCTGGTGTCTCTATCTCGATGACCTGAGGTCGCCGCCCGCCGACGGGAGGGACTACCTCGTCGCGAGGACTCCGGACGAGGCGATGGGGCTCATCCGCGCTCGAGGGTTGCCGGCCTTCATGAGTCTCGACCACGACCTCGGGCCTGATCTCGACACGATGCAGTTCTTGCAGTCGCTCTACCGCGAGTTCCCTCACCCTCCGAGCTTTCCAGAGTACCACGTCCACTCTGCAAACCCGGTGGGCCGAGCCAACATCATTTCGTTCCTCGAAAGTTGGCGGCGTTCACTCTGACTCGGTGCCGTGCGTCGTTGGCGCGGTGCTACGTCGGAAGGCCGGAGTCCGAGGCGATGAGTGCGGGCTGCCCGGCGCCGCTCGCTCAGCCCGGAAGGCTCACGCTTGTCTCCTCTCGCATGATCCGTCCGAGCGCCACGCGCGCACCCAGTTTGTGCAGCATGCTGCGCATCCCGACGAAGCTCTTGGTGATCCACGTGTTGACCGGGAGCGTGCGGGTGTAGCGCCTCGCAACGAGCTCGCGGAAAATCTCCATCCCGCGGGACATGTACGACGGATCTGAGAAATCGAAGACGTCCATCCGGATCACCGGCTCGCAGACCCAGTTGTACCACGCGGCCATGAGGGCGATGCGGTCTTTCTCGCCGCGCTGGCGTTCCGTGAGGTCTGCGCCGCGGATCACCGCGTCACGCACGGCGTCTTGCGAGATGAACGCGGCTCGCTCGGCTTGCGTGAGGTAGTCGATCTCGGCGGCCGAGTAGCGACGGACGCAACCGAAGTCGATGAGACCCAGGCGTCCGTCGTTCATGAAGACGAAGTTGCCGGGGTGCGGGTCGGAGTAGAGCATGTGGGCGCTGTAGCACATCCGCATGCCGCTGCGCACGATGAGCGAGCCGAAGCGGTCGCGGGCTTCCAGCGGCGGGTTGCTCGCCACGAACGCGTCCAGGTGCACGCCGTCAACATAGTCCATGGTCAGAACGCGCTCCGTGGAGAGGGCGTCGTGCACGCGTGGCACGAAGACCCCCTCGAGCCCGTCGAGCGTGCGGCGCGCGAGCCTCATGTTCTCCGCCTCCGCGCGGTAGTCCACCTCAAGCGCCAGCATCGATTCGATGTCGTCGAGCTGCGCGAGGATGTTCTCACCGTCCACGCCGAGCCTCATCGGCGACGCGAGCAGCTTGATGTTCGCGAGGTCCGCGCGGATCGAGCGCGCGATCCCCGGGTACTGGACCTTCACCGCCACCCGTTCGCCCGTGCCCTTCAGCGTCGCGCGGTGCACCTGCCCCAGCGACGCCGCGGCGAAGGCATCACTCTCAAACGTCTCAAAGACCTCCTCCGGCGGTGCGCCCAACTCCGCGCGCAGTTGTTCCTTCGCGAGCGCACCGTGCATCGGCGGCGCCTCGAAGTAGAGCCGGCCGAGGATCGACGCGAACTCCTCCGGCGCGACGCCCGGCCAGTGCGCGATCACCTGCCCCAGCTTCATCACCGCGCCGCGCAGCGTCGACATCGTGCCCAGCAGTTGTACCGCGGCCTTGAGGTGTGTTTCGTTGAGGTGCCGCTGCTTCTCGTCGGCGCTGCTCCACATCCCGCGCGCCCACCAGTACGCGTACGCCGCGGCGATCTTGCCCTGCAGCGTGCCCAGTGTCCAGAAGCGGCTGAAACGCCCTGCGGGCGGCGCGTTCCCGGCGACACGCAGAACGTCGGCGACGGAGAACTCCGGCGGCGCGCCAGAGCTCAGGTCCTCGGGGAGCTGGGCCAGTACCTCGTTGAGCGGAAGTGTGCTGTTCGTCGTCATGGCTGAATCTCCTGTGCGACTGTGCGTCCCTGTGCGATGTTCGCGCGGAGCGAGCCGACGAACATGCTCACGGTCTGATCGATCAACGCCCGCGTGTCTTCCTGGCCGGGCGAGTTGTCCGCCGCCCAGTAGGAGAGAATCGCGAGAAAGAGTGCCCAGTAGAGGTGCATCGTCGGCGCGTTCGCCGCGCCCGCAAGCCCGTGGTGCGCGATCGCCCCCGCCACATCCTCGAGATGCCCCGTGCGGATCCGCTCGGCCTCCGGCGCGAGCGACCCCGCGGCCATCGGGCTCAGGCCCGTCTCGAGCACTTCACGGAAATACGCCCGCGTGGGTTCGAGCGATCGCACCGCTCCCGCGATCAGCGTGAAGAGTTCCTCCTCCGGCGTCGTCGCGGGCGGCGCGCCGGCCGATCGCTCCCGCGCGGCCTCCATGATGTCCGCCACCAGCGCGACCGCCAGAGCTTCTTTCGAGGGGAAATAGTTGAAGAGCGTGCCGGTGGCGATCTTCGCCGCGGCGGCGATGTCCCGTGTGCTCGTCCCCTCCAGTCCGCGTG
>JBMOHX010000378.1:0-3943 GCA_049317625.1 Phycisphaerales bacterium | reverse complement strand
CACTTCGCGGACCGCGCGGAGCTTCATCTCGTGGGCAAGGGCGCTCCGGCGATGACCGGCCTCAAGAACGTCGTCGTGCACGGACCCGTGGCGAGAGAGAAGCTCATGGGCGAGCTGCTCCCCACCATGGACCTCTTCGTGCTCCCGACCCGCGAGGACATGACCCCCTGGGCGATCGTCGAAGCCCAGGCGCTCCGCTTGCCCGTGATCTCGAGCCGGGTGGGCGCAATCGGTGAGCTGGTCGCGCACGGCAAGACCGGTCTGCTCGCGGCCCGCGACGACGACGGTGCGTTCATCCAGAACCTCACGACCCTCATCGACAACCGCCCGCTGCGCGAGACCATGGCAGCCGCGGCGCGCGCGCACGCGGTGACCGAGTTCGAGCCCTCCCGCTGGTACAACGGGCTGTTGGATCGGCTGAAGCTCGTCGCGGCGAGAGCGCGACCCTAACTGAGGCTCTGACCGCGCGGCGCATATCCTTGGACATGGCCAAACCGCTCCCGGATCAAGAGGGCTTTTCAGCGCCGGTCTTCAAGAGACGGCTGATGTACTACCTCGTCGGGCTGGCGATCGGCTTTGTGATGCTGGGGCTGTTGCAGAAGATGAAGAGCGACGCGGCGAAGGCGCGCCAGCAGCAGCAGCAGAACGCTCCTGCGTCGCCGTGACTCGCGCTCTCTGGCCGCTGAACTCTGGGTTCGAGACCTGGCCTGCGGAGTTCAGCCTTCAAATCTCAGCGGGCGGAGGTGAAGCGCATCGCCTCACCCAAACACCTTCCTGAACAACTCCAAGCTCTTCGGCACGCCCGTCTTGAAATCTTCCTTGCCCTCGAACTCCAGCGAGATGTACCCCTTGTACCCCGCGTTGCGCAGCGTCTTGTTCACCCGCTCGTAATCGATGTCCAGCGTGTACCACTCGCCCCCGCCGTAGTAGGTCTTGGCCTGCACAAGTACCGTGTCCTTGGCCATCTCCTCCTGCTGCGGGTACATGTTCTCGAGGAAGTTGCCCGTATCCAAAGTCATCTTCAGCCACGGGCTCTTGATCGCGTCGTGAATCCGCCGCACTCCCGCGGCGGTGTACCCCAGGCCCCAGTGGTTCTCGAGCCCCATGCACACGCCGCACTCCTGGGCCTTGGGCAGCAGCTTCTCGATCGAACTGATGCACCACTCGAAGGCCTGGTCCTCCGTGTACCCGGGGATCGCCGGTTCGATGCCCTTGGCGGCCATGAAATCGTCGAAGTTCTTGATCGTCCGCCAGCGGCCAGTGTTCAGTCGCATCGTCGGGATGCCCAGCTTGTACGCGAGCTCGATGCATTTGAGCGTGTGGTCGATGTTCTTCTGACGCTCCGCCGCGTCCGGTGAGACGAAGCCCTGCTTGATCGAGAAGCCCATCAGGTCCATGCCGTTCACGAACGCGCGGTGCTTGAGCTGCTGGAGGTAGCCGTTCTCCTCCGACTTGAGCATCTCGTCGTGGAGGATCTCCACGCCGTCGAACCCCATCTCGGCGGCCCAGTCGATGCAGTCGAGCAGCTCCGGGCTCTCTCCCTTGAAGTGCCAGAACGAGTAGGTCGACACGCCGATCCGCAGCGGGCGGTGCCGCTCCTTCTTCTCCGGCTGCGCGGCGATCGCGCGATCGAGGGGGATCGCGGCGCACGAGAGGGCGGCGACGGATCCGGCGAGAAACTGGCGGCGGCTGGGGGTCATTCGGAAATCTCCATTCTTGCGGTGACCAGCATACCCGATCCCGAAAGGCCGTACACTTTCCGCCATGCACACCCACCCCCGAACCGTTCTCACGATTGTCGCACTCCTGTCCGCCGCGGCGGGCGCACAGCAGGTCGAGGACAAGTGGAACCAGTCCTGCGCGAGCTGCCACGGCGACGCCGGCCAGGGCGGCGAGAAGGCCAAGAGCCTGCTGACAGTCGAAAAGATGAGCCAGGACCTCGACCGGCCCTTCTTCGAGGCGCTCAAGCCGGGGCTGAAGGGGGTCGAGGGCCACGCGTTCGCAGACCTGAGCGATAAGGAAGCGTGGTCGATGGTGGTGCACCTCCGCGAGGCCCAGCAGCGGCACTACCGCGAGAAGCTCTCCGAGGCCCGCGCCGCGGACGGCGTCTACGAGTCCGGCGGGCACAAGTACAAGGTGGAGACCGTCATCAAGAAGGGGCTGGAGGTGCCGTGGGGTATCGAGTTCATGCCCGACGGCCGCGCCATCATCACCGAGCGCAAAGGCTCGATCCGGCTCATGACGCCTGACTTCAAGCTCAGCCAGCCCCTCGAAGGCACGCCCAAGGTGCTCGCGGAGGGCCAGGGCGGTTTGATGGACGTCGCGCTGCACCCTGACTTTGCGACCAACGGCTGGGTCTACATCGCGTTCTCTGACCCCGGCGAGGCGAACGCGAGAGCCGCGATGACCAAGGTGGTGCGCGGGAAGGTCTCCGAAGAAGGCGGGGCCCTGAAGTGGACCTCTCAGGAAGAGCTGTTTAAGGCCAAGGACGAGCACTACCTCCGCAGCGGCGTCCACCACGGCTCACGCATCGTCTTCCAGAAGTCCGCCGAGGCCGGGAAGTACTACATGTACTTCTCCATCGGCGAGCGCGGCCACCAGGAACTCGCCCAGGACCGCACCCGCCCCAACGGCAAGGTCCACCGCCTCTGGGACGACGGCAAGGTCCCCACGGACAACCCCTTCGTGTCGGAGAGCGGCGCGTACCCGTCCATCTGGTCCTTCGGCCACCGCAACCCCCAGGGCCTCGTCTTCGACCTCGACGGCAAACTCTGGGACACCGAGCACGCCCCCCGCGGCGGCGATGAGCTGAACCTCGTGGTGAAGGGTGCGAACTACGGCTGGCCATTGGTCTCGTTCGGCATCAACTACAACGACACCGCCTTCCGCACGCCGTGGCCGGACATCGAGGGCGGAGCGGCTGCCTCCGCGGACATCCACATGCCCGCGTGGCGCTGGCTGCCGTCCATCGGCGCATGCGGGCTCTCAACCTACAAGGCGCCCGCGACCGGCGGGTTCCCCAAGTGGAACGGCGACCTCTTCGCCGGCGGCCTCTCCGGGAGCAACGTCGACCGCTTGCGCCTCAAGGACGGCAAGCTCGTCGAGCGCAAGGAGATCATGTTCGGCAAGGGCCGCGTGCGCGACGTGCTCTGCGGCCCCGACGGCAACATCTGGGTCACGCTGGAATCGCCGGGCCGCCTGGTGAAGATCTCGCCCGCGGATTGAGCGCGCGACGTTCGCAGTTCAAGGAGCTTCCCGTGAGCAGGTTTCTCACCGTCGCGGCTGGTCTGCTCGTGGCGTCGATCATCACCGCGGGGTGTTCCTCCACGCCGCGCGGCGGCGACAGCGCCGTGGTCAAGGTCTCGATGCGCACCAGCGAAGGCGAGATCGTGCTCGAACTCGACCGCGAGCACGCGCCCATCAGCGTGGCCAACTTCCTCGAGCACGCCCGGAAAGGCCACTACGACGGGACGGTCTTCCACCGCGTCATCCCGAACTTCGTGGTGCAAGGGGGCGGATGGACGCCTGAGCTCGTCGAACGCGCCAAACTCGACGCCGCGGCGGGTCGGCCCGATGTGCCGATCAAGAACGAGTGGCAGAACGGGCTCAAGAACACCAAGGGCACGATCGCGATGGCCCGCGAGGCCGATCCCGACACCGCGACGCGCGAGTTCTACATCAACGTCGCGGACAACGCGAAGCTCGACACCGCCCGCGAGAAAACCGGGAACGCGGGCTACGCGGTCTTCGGACGCGTCGTCGGCGGTTGGGACGTGGTCGAGAAGATCCGTACCGGAGAGACCGGTCCGCGCGCGGACGTGAAGGTTGACGACGGCTCGATGAACGACGTGCCGGTGAAGCTGGTGGTGATCAAGAGGGTGCGCGAGACTCGGTGACGCCCGCGCATGAAAGAGCCGCGACCGGATCGGCCGCGGCTCTGAGA
>JBMOHX010000377.1:0-3959 GCA_049317625.1 Phycisphaerales bacterium | reverse complement strand
GCTGCGCTCGACCTTCAGGCCTTCATCGAACGGTCGGTGAACTATGACGGCGGCGTTGGCTCCGGCTACGGCGCGATCCGAGCCTATACGTACGGCTACGAACTCACCGGCGACACGTTGTATCTGGACCTGATCCGCGGCGTCTGCGATGACTTGGCCGCAGAGTGGGTCACGCCGGGATCGTGGATCACGGGAGGGAAGATCACCACCATCACGCTGGGCCGGGCACTGGGCGCGCTGGCCAATGCGCCGCAGGCGTGGCGCGACAAGAACCTTCCGACCAACGTGCGAGGGCGCACGCTGCGGTTCGAGTACGCCCGATCAAGCGATGCCGCCCCGAGCGCCTACTTCCTTAAAAAGGAGGACCGGGCCTGGAAGTTCCGCCTGATGACCAATCGCGGCGGCAAGTTCGTGCTGCTGCGACCCGACGGGCAGCCGGCCTACGAGTCGCCGATGATGGACTATCCGTTGAACCGCAAGTGGCTGGACATCGAGGTGAAGCCCGACGGGCAGACCGGCACTTACACGCTGCGCTGCGTGGCGCCGATAGATTGGAAGATCAATATCGGCGAGGATGGCCGTTACGCTCAGGCACGGATCATCCGCTGCGACCTGCCGGTGGTGGTGGGGATCAACGGATCGGTGCCGACGCAGCGGTCGCCATGGGATCTGTACGCGCCGGTGTGGGGCCGCTCGCTGTTCTTCCGGCCGACGCAGCCTGCGGCCGTGGCGCATGTGGCCCCCAGCTCGGGCCGATCGTTCGAAATCGCGTGCGAGGGAAAGACGATTGCGACTTCAGCCGGGCAGAAGCCCGATTACACCGGCGTATACACCGTGCCGCTCTCTGATGCATGGATCGGCCACATGCTGGAGCTACGGCTCGATCGGCCCGCCGATCGCTACTACAAGCTTCCCCCGACCGGCTCCGGCACGATCAGCAGCCTTTGGTTCGACGGCATCCCGCCGTACGTCGCCGCGAACCCCGAGGATTACTTTGTGCCGCAAGTCAGATCGCATAACCGGGAAGGCAAATAGTCATGGCTTGCACTGCTATTCAACCGGCCAATACGCTGGAGCAGATTCAATGTGTGCGGCGCGACTGATCCCTTTCCCAAAATCTGATCCAGGTGATATGGGAGATTCCCCCCGGTTCTGCCTGCCCAAGAGAAGCGATGGCGAGCAGTGCTTTTAACGCCAGCAGATCGCCCGTGCCTATGAACTGCACCCAATCCGAAACCGAGCATCGATTGAGTTCTTTACGGCGCTGGATGGAACTGGCCAAGCAACTTCCTCGACAGAACGACAAGATCAAGTTTTGCAACATGGAAATCACACCGTCGGGCATCGCTGGCTATTGGACCGACGCTGGCCCGACCATGTAACCCATTTTCTACGAAATACCCACTGATTGGGGTCCAGTGACGGGGAGCACCTTTGAGACGAGTTGGGGAGAGGGTCAAAAGTCGGGATTCTCCGACATTACCTGGATCAGATTTTTGGGAAGGGGTGATTGTCATCCAACTCGTCGAACAACGTATGGCTCGATGGTGGCTTGAGACTTTTGACCCGTTTTTGGCGGAACGACTGCTCCTTTTTCCGCGAGCCGTGCTTGACGTGAACTGCTGGGGTCGCCGCCTTAGCTTCCGCCGACTTGCGTATGGCGTACAGGTAGTCGACCATCCACTTCGCTCGCTCGGCGAACGGGACCACTGGCGGAGGGTAACTTGTCAGAGTCTCACCGCCGAGGATCCGCTCTGCCGGCGCTGCATACAGCTCAGGCAGCCACCGTTTGACGAACCGGCAGTCGGCGTCCCAGTCGGCCAGTTGCTTGGCCGGGTTGTACACCCGGATTGCGTTCCAACCGACGACTCCGGCTTGCATTTGCAATTGGTTTAGGTGAATGCCGGGGTCGTAGTCGCGGAAGACCCGCGCGAGGTGCGGGTGGATCAGCCGCCAATCCAGATGCAGGACATGGCATGCGAAGCTCACAACCATCGCCCGCATGCGGAAGTTGACGAACCCCGTCGCAGAGAGGCAGCGCATTACCGCGTCCACAAGAGGGTAACCGGTGCGGCCCTCCCGCCACGCGGCGTGCAAGCTTTCGTTGTTTTCGTACGGCACTTCCCGGTAGCAGGGGTGAATACTCTGGAACTCCAGTTCGGGTTCGGCTTCGAGCCGCTGCGTGAAGTGGTCTCGCCAGTGAAGACGACTGATAAACGCATTCAGGCTTTGTTTCCATCGGGCCGACTGTGAATCGTTCGGGTCGAGGTCGGCGAGCCGGCTTTGAACTGCGTGCCATACTTGCCGGGCAGTGATGGTGCCCCACGCCAAGTGGACACTCAATCGCGAGCCGGCAGCGAACGCAGTGTTCGGTGAGCTGATGCCTCCTCGATACCAACGACTGCGGTAGGTGAGGAAGTCAGCCAGTGTGGCCTGAGCATCGACCTCGCTCACCGGCTGCCACTGGCGATTCGCGGTGAACGCTGGAAGCTTGGGAAACGTGGTCGTGGCGGCCATTCGTCGCAGGTCGTCGCTTTGGTGAATAATGGGAACGGGAAACGGCGGTACGTCCACGATTCGCGTCTGCCACCATCGCTGCAATTTGTCCCGGTTCACCCCGCCCCGCCGCACGCTCGATTGGGGGAACTCGCGGTATTCCACGCCTCTGTCGCTGCACCACTGGGCCACCGCTCGATCGCGGCGGAATGTCGTATCGTTGCCGATCTCCTCGTGGGAAAAGAGATAGGCGAACGGAACGCGGGCGTGTAACTTGGCTAGTTTCTCGACGACTTCGCCATATGCAATGACGATATCCAATTCTCTTTGTCTGAGGCTATGGCGAAGGCCATTCACCGCTTGCCACTGAGCGTGCGTGTGCATGTCCGAAGTGTCTTCGGCGTCTAGAAGTGACGGCTCAAAGCAAAACAGCGGGAGAATATCGAGGCCTAACCGGACCGCCTCCGCAAGGCAGACATTGTCGGCCAGCCGGGCGTCTCGCTTCACCCACCACACCGCGAAGGGTCGGCTCACTGGTGCATCCGTTTGGAAGACTTCGGCCGGTAACCCAGCACCTGCGGGGCCACCTTCTCCCAGTACCTTGAGAACCGCTTCGGCTCGGCCGGGTACTCCGCGAACGCCGGCCGCGGATGAATGACCACCCGAAAGTTCACCCGTAACCGCTCGACCGTTTCCAA
The DNA here is from genome assembly GCA_049317625.1 of Phycisphaerales bacterium. Classification (GTDB taxonomy): domain Bacteria; phylum Planctomycetota; class Phycisphaerae; order Phycisphaerales; family UBA1924; genus JBEIUO01. The sequence continues at coordinate 765 of JBMOHX010000377.1, read as the reverse complement.
CACCCACGGATTAGGGTGCTCGGAGACGTGAATCGTGGTTGCTCCGATTTTACGAGCCAGGGTAGCGAGCCGTTCGGACGGGTCGCCGACCAGTGTCAACTTCGTATCGCTCGGCAGGTGGGCGAAGAGGTCTTCGAGGCTGTCAAGCACGAACGCGAGGCGGTGGTACGCCCACGGCTCGGCCCGCAACGCTGGCTCGTCGAACACGAAGGCGACCGCAGCCGCTGGGTTCGCCTTCACGGCCGCATCTTCCCACGAAATCGCCGCGTCATGCACCCACACCAAGTCGGAAGCGAGTGGCAGCGGCCCGATGTTGTCAGGAACGGCAGGAGTTGTTGGTAATTCACTCCGCGTGTCGACTTCCGCATGACGCATTGCCAGCGGTGCGGTCGAGCCGGCAAACATGCGGTGTTGCAGTGTCGGGTAATCGGCGTCGAACGGGCACTTGGCGGTACAGGCGTCGCACCACTTTCCGTTGCTGAAGTTGGCGATGTTCTGCTTGTTCATGAAGTATGGCTTGCTGGCGAAGGTGCTCTCCACCCACTGCCAACTCGCCGAGTTGCTGGCGTGGTCGCCATCGTACAGGTGCTGGCGGAACAGCCTCGCCCCTTCCTGCCAATTCACCCCACGGAAGTGGCACAGATACGCGGCGAACCACAGCCGGGCGTGGTTGTGCAGGTAGCCGTCGACGAATAGATCGCGCAGCATGCCGTCGATGCACGGCAGCCCAGTGTCGCCACTCAACACGTCGAGCGGGATCCGTGC
>JBMOHX010000376.1:0-3961 GCA_049317625.1 Phycisphaerales bacterium | reverse complement strand
TTTCCTGGTCTTGCCCCTTCAAGTCTTCACCTCTTCTCCTCTGCCCATTGCCCATTCCCCATTCCCCATTGCCCTCCCTCTGAAACATGCCCTCCACCCGCGATTACTACGAGATTCTGGGCGTCGCCAAGAACGCCGATGGCGAGGAGATCAAGCGCACCTACCGGCGCTTGGCGATGAAGTATCACCCGGACCGCAACCCGGGTGACGCCGAGGCCGAGGGCAAGTTCAAGGAAGCCGCGGAGGCCTACGAGGTCCTCTCCGACGAACAGAAACGCAAGATCTACGACCAGTACGGCCACGCGGGCCTCAAGGGCGCGCCCGGCGGCGGCGCGACCCACGACTTCTCCCGCATGAACGTCGAGGACATCTTCTCGATGTTCAACGACATCTTCAGCGGCGGTGGGGGAGGTTTCGGTGGCGGCAGGCAGCGCGGCCCCGCACGCGGGTACGACCTCGAGACTGAAGTCGTGCTCACGCTCGAAGATGTTCTCACGGGCGTCGAGCGCGACGTGGAGTTCACACGACTCGATGTCTGCGAGAAGTGCGCCGGTTCGGGTGCCAAGGCCGGTTCCAAACCGGTTCAGTGCCCCACGTGCGGCGGTCACGGCAAGGTCCAGCAGACCGGCCTCGGTGGCATGTTCCGCATGGTCACCAACTGCCCCGCTTGCGGCGGGCGCGGTCAGGTCGTTAAGGAGTTCTGCGACGCCTGCCGCGGCAAGGGACGCCAGCCCAAGAAGCGCACGATCTCGGTGAAGATCCCCCCCGGCATCCACGACGGCCAGGCCGTTCGCGTGCAGGGCGAGGGCGAGCCCCCGCCCCCGGAGATGTCTCCCGGTGGTCAGGGAGTGCGCGGCGATTTGCACGTGGTGGTCCGTGTGAAGCCGCACAAGGTCTTCCAGCGCGAGGACGACCACCTGCTTCTCGAGATGCCGCTGAGCTTCACGCAGGCCGCGCTCGGTGCCGAGCTCGAAGTTCCAACCCTGAGCGGCAAGTCCAAGCTGACGATTCCCGCGGGCACCCAGTTCGGCGCTCAGTTCCGCGTGTCGGACGCGGGGCTGCCGAACCTCAGGTCCGGCCGGCGGGGCGACCTGGTCGTCCTCGTCAAGATCGAGACACCCCGCAAACTCAACAAAGAACAGGACCGCCTGCTGCGCGAGTTCGCGGCGACCGAAGGCGTGCACGGGGTGTCGCCCGAGAGCCAGAGTTTCTGGAAAAAGGTCAAGAGCTTTCTCGACGGCTAACCGCCGATCGGAGCCCCGATGTTCGGTTGGAGGAAAAAAATGGCGAACGAAGAATCTGGCAAGCCGCCCACAGGCGGCCCGGAGGATTGCTGCGGCGGAGCGTGCGGTGAAGGCTCTGAACCCTTGCCCGCGGATTCGAATCTCAGCGAGCAGATCGTCGATCTCAGGGCCCAGGTCGAGGAAGCGAACTCACGCGCCCTCCGAACCATGGCCGATTTCCAGAACTACCAGCGCCGCGCGCTCAAGAACGAGAACGAGGCCCGGCACCACGGCGCGAGCGCGGTGGTGATGGGCGTCGTGAACGTGATGGATCACTTCGACATGGCCCTCAACGCGGATCTCTCCAAGGCCACCATCCAGCAGGTGGTCTCGGGCGTTAAGGTCATCCGCGAGGAGATGCTCAAGACGCTCAACCAGCACGGGGTCTTCCCCCTGAACCCGCAGCCCAACGACGAGTTCATCCCCGGTCGACACGAGGCCGTGATGCAGCAGAGCGCCGAGGGCGTGGAACCCGGGCGCGTCGTCGCCACGTTCCGCATCGGCTACGCGATGGGAGATCGCGTGCTCCGCCCCGCGCAGGTCGCCGTTTCCCCTTCGTGAGCACACCCACATGCCGACCTACGACTACAAGTGCAAGGCCTGCGACCATCGATTCGAGCACTTCCAATCGATGTCCGACAAGACCCTGAAGAAGTGCCCCGAGTGTGGCAAGAACGCGCTCGAGCGGCTCATCGGCACCGGCGCCGCGCTCATCTTCAAGGGGTCCGGCTTCTACCAGACCGACTACCGGAGCGAGTCGTACAAGAAGTCCGCGGAGTCCGACAAACCCGCCGATACCAAGCCCGCTGAGCCGAAGGCCGGCGAAGCCAAACCCGCCGAGCCCAAGGCCGCCGACCCCACGCCCGCTCCAAAGGCCGAACCCAAGCCCGCTCCCGTCGTCGAGCCAAAGTCCGCGTCGAAACCCCGCAAATCCGCCAAGAAGCGCTAGCGCGCACTTGCTGGAGAGCCCCATGAACGTCACGCTGACGCAGATCGGGCTCGCCATCTTCATCCTCGCGGCGGTCTTCGGCGCTTCGGAACTCGGATTCCGTTTCGGACGACGCTTCCGCAAGCAGAAGGACGTTCACTTTCCCCTCGGAGCCGTGCAGGGCGGAAGCCTCGGCCTGCTCGGGTTGCTCCTTGGTTTCGCCTTCGCGGGCGCATCCTCCCGGTTCCTCGAGCGTCAGGACATCCTCACCGCCGAGGCCAACGCGATCGGCACCGCCTACCTCCGTGCGGACCTTCTCCCGCCCGCCCCCGGCGACATCGTCCGCCAGGAGTTGCGGGGCTACCTCCAGGACCGACTCACGCTCTTCGCCGAAGTCGACCGCGACAAGTCCGCGCAGCTCAGCGCCAACCTCGAGTCCCGCCATCACGCGATGTGGTCCGCGGCCGTCGAGGCCGTGCGCGACAACCCGCCGCTCGCCGCCCTTGTTCTCCCCCCGCTGAACGACGTGATCGACCTCCTCGCCGCGCGAAACGCCGCCGCTCTCCGCCACCTCCCGATCCCCGTCCTCTGCCTCCTCATCACCTCCGCCGTCATTTCCATGACCGTCATCGGCTACGGCGCAGGCGCCACCGGGAACCGCCACGTCAACATCGTCGGCGCGCTCGGGCTTCTCATCGCGGTCTCGCTCTGGGTCACCATCGACCTCGACCACCCCCGCATCGGTCTCATCCGAGTCAACGATCACGCGCTCACAGACCTCGCGGCATCGATCAACGGCGGTACACACGGCGGCGTGCAACGCCGCGCGGCACCCGCTCAACCGCCGTTACACTGAGCGGTATGCCCCAGCGCGGCGCTCAGCACCACCAGAAGTTCACCCCCGGAAGCGACGTCTCACCCGTCCGGGTATTCGCCCTGGTCATCGTCGTCGTCTTCGCGGTCGAAGCCGGGATCATGCTCGCCCTCGCACGGATCTTCCCGCGCGACACGGACTCCGCGTTCCTCTCCATCGTTGACTCGGTGGTGCTCGTGGCGTCGCTCTGTCCGGTGCTGTGGATCCTCGTCGTTCGCCCGCTCCGCGCGCTCGTCGCGCACCGGGGAGAACTGCTGACGCGCCTGATGTCCATCCAGGAGCACGAGCGCGCCAAGATGGCCCGCGATCTGCACGACGAACTCGGACAGGTGCAGACCGCCGTCATGCTCGCCTCGCGCTCGCTCATCAACGCGCAGTCACTCGAACAGGCCCGCGAACGCGGGGAACTCGTGCACCAGATGGCCGCCGAAGCGATGGAGACAACCCGCCGACTCGCGCGCGGTCTGTCGCCCAGCGTGCTCAACGACTTCGGGCTCGGCAGAGCGATCGAGCGCATGTGCGAGGACTTCGCCGCCGCGGGATCGATCGAGGTCTCCGCGGAAAACGGGGCCGGCGACGCCCGCTTCAAACCCGATCTGGAGATCGCCCTCTACCGCGTTGCCCAAGAGGCGATCACCAACGCCGCGCGGCACTCCGGGTGCTCCCGCGTCTGGGTTCGGCTCAACCGCGACGGCGGTCGCCTCGTGCTCGAGGTGACCGACGACGGGCGCGGCTTCGACCCCGGCACTATCTCTCCACCCTCCGACGGCGGACTCGGCATCCCCGGCATGAACGAGCGAACGGTCCTCGTCGGCGGTCGTTTCGAGATTCTCCCCCTGCCCGCCGGAGGCACCACGCTCCGCGCGGAGGTCCCTG
>JBMOHX010000375.1:0-3964 GCA_049317625.1 Phycisphaerales bacterium | reverse complement strand
GTCGACGTCACCGGTGCGGAGGCTGAGGATGCCCGTGCGCGCGACCACGCCGACGGCGGGGCCGTCGGCATGGGCGGGAGTGAAAGCGCCGCCGGCCAGGAGAGTCAGAAGGAGGGCCAACGATCCTCGGCGGCGTCGCGGGTGGAGCATCGGAGTTCTCGGTGTGTGTGGGGAGAGGGACTGGTGCGGAACGAAGCGGAGTGAGGGTCGTCGTCCTCACCCCACCGTAGTCCCTACGCTCGGGACCTGCGGGAGTTGCACCCGATGGTTCGGTGCGTCACGCCGCGGGCCGGAGCGCGACCGGGATGTCGAGTAGGCGGGCGACGGCGAGTCTCCATGGGGACACCGAAGGAAGCCCGAACTCGGCGAAGGCGTGCTCGGGGGTGGTGGCGAGGTGGAGGTGCTTGTCGAGGCCGGTCGATTCGAAGAGGTCGCGGGCGTATCGGGGGACGCCGGCGATGATGAGGTCGCCGCCGAGGGTGCGGCACCTTCGCGAGAGCGTGATGAGGCAGTTGACCCACGCGCAGGTGAACTGCTCGACGCGTGACGCGTCGATCACGAGACGACCGTCGTACTCGTCGCAGACCTGGTTGAGGTGGGGCTGGAGGATGAAGGCCTGGCGTTCGCGGAGCGAACGCGCCACGAGGTTTACGACGGCGACACCGCTCCTGCTGACGGTGTTGCAAAGGGCCTGGGGATGAAGAAAGGACTCGCTGTCGGCAGTCGTCATGTTCGTGCTCCACGCTGGGGACGTCTAGAAGATGGGAAACGAACCCGACGGGAGCAAGCGGTACGCGTCTCAGGAGGGTGGGTGGCGACAGGTTGGCGCGACTGGAGGGGTTCGGGCGACGGAAAGCGGCGGTTCGCGCATCGCGGTTGAGCCCGGCGACGCGAGGCGTGCGGGTGGTGTTTGGGGTGGCGAGGACGGGCTTGTCGGCGGTCGGGGAGCGGGGATAAATATGGCCCCCGGGGATCGAGAACACCGGGAGGCGTGGAGGCTTGGACAGATGGCGCAACCACTCATAGAGCTCAAAGGCCTGACGAAGCGGTTTGGATCGTCGGACGGCATTCTGGCCGTGGACAATCTGACGTTCAGCGTGGGGCCCGGCGAGGTGCTGGGCTTTCTCGGTCCCAACGGCGCGGGCAAGAGCACGACGATGAAGATGGTGACGGGGTACCTCTCCCCGACCTCTGGCACCGCGATGGTGTGCGGGCACGACGTCTCCGTCGACCCGATCGCGGTGAAGGAGCGGGTGGGGTACCTCCCCGAGGGTGCGCCGCTGTACGCGGAGATGACGCCCCTCTCGTTCCTGAAGTTCATCGCGTCGACGCGGAAGCTGTCGGGCGAGCGGGCCAAGGAAGCGATCGAGAAGGCGGTGCGGCGGACGAGCCTCGAGGGCGTGCTGCACCAGCCGATCGACACGCTGTCGAAGGGGTTCAAGCGGCGCGTGGGCTTGGCGCAGGCGATCCTGCACGAGCCGCAGGTGCTGATCCTGGACGAGCCGACCGACGGATTAGACCCGAACCAGAAGCACGAAGTGCGTCAGTTGATCCGGGAGCTCGCCGCGCAAGCGGGCAAGGCGATCGTGCTGAGCACGCACATTCTGGAAGAGGTCGAGGCGGTGTGCACGCGGGCGATCATCATCGCCAAGGGGCGGATCGTCGCGGACGCGCAGCCGGCTGAGCTTCAGTCCCGCAGCCGCTTCCACAACGCGGTGAATCTCACGTTGGACCCGCCGGCGGGCACGATGCTCTTCGACGAGCTGAGAGCCATCGACGGTGTCGCGGACGTGCTGGACCGCGGGCGCTCGGAGGTCGAGGGCCAGGTGCGGGTGAGCTGCACCGTCCTCGCCAAGCACGGGCAAGACATCGCCGAGGCGTTGAGCCGCCTCTGCCGTGACCGTCGGTGGAAGGTAGACCAGATGCGGGTGGAGACGGGCCGGCTCGAGGACGTGTTCCGCGACCTGACCGGCGGAAAGAAATGATCGGCGCGGCGGGCGGCGCGCCGTGAAGGGGACTGACTATGCAAGGCTGGTTGCCGGTACTGCGAAGAGAGCTCACGGGGTACTTCGTCACGCCCGTGGCGTACGTGTTCATCGTGATCTTCCTCATCCTGGCGGGCGTGTTCACCTTCCAGTTCGGGGGGTTCTACACGCGGGGTCAGGCTGATCTCGCCTCGTTCTTCAACTTTCATCCGTGGCTCTATCTGTTCCTGATCCCGGCGGTGTCGATGCGGCTGTGGGCCGAGGAGCACAAGTCGGGCACGACAGAGCTGCTGATGACGCTTCCCATCACGCGCCTGGGCGCGGTGGTGGGCAAGTTCCTCGCGGCGTGGCTCTTCACGATCCTCGCGCTCGCGCTGACGTTCCCGATCTGGATCAGCGTGAACGTGCTGGGGGACCCGGACAACGGGGTGATCTTCTTCGGCTACATCGGGTCCATGCTGATGGCGGGGGGGTTCCTCGCGATCGGCGCGGCGGTGAGCGCGTCGACGCGTTCGCAGGTCATCGCCTTCGTCATCACGGCGGTCATCTGCTTTGTGCTGCTGCTGATCGGCGACGACTCGATGCTGCAGTTCGTTTCTTCGTGGGCGCCCGACAGCGTGGTGGACACGATCAGTTCGTTCTCGTTCCTGAGCCGGTTCGAGGCGATCAGCCGGGGCGTCATCGACCTGCGTGACATCATCTACTTCGGCTCGCTGATCGTCGTGTTCCTCGCGATCAACACCGTCGCCCTCGAGGCGAGAAAGGCCTGAGCCATGAAGACCTCCGCTCTCGCCGCGACAGTCCTGATGGTGATCCTGTTCGTCGGCGTCAACATGTTCTCGCTCAGCGCGTTCCGGGGCGTGAAGCTCGACGCGAGCGAGGGGAAGGTGTACACCCTCTCGAAGGGCTCGCGGAACATCGCGTCCGCGCTGGACGAGAAGGTGAAGATGAAGTTCTATTACTCGCGCAAAGTGGCGCAGGGCGAGCCGTCGCTGGCCACCTACGGCGAGCGCGTCCGCGAGATGCTCGAAGAGTTTGCGGGCGCATCGCGCGGCAAGCTGGAGCTCGAAGTGATCGAGCCACTCGCGTTTTCTGAAGCCGAGGACGAGGCGACCCAGGCGGGCCTCGAGGGTGTGCCGCTCAAGGGATCGAACTTCTTCCTCGGGCTCGTGGTCGAGGGCTCGACCGACGCGCGGGTCACGATCCCCTTCTTCAGCCCGACGAAAGAAGGGTTCCTCGAGTACGACATCGCGAAGGCGATCCACTCGGTGGGCACGCCGGACAAGCCGGTGGTCGGGCTGATCAGCGGCTTGCAGTTGCAGGGCGGGTTCACGATGGACCCGAGGACGCGCCAGCCGCGGCAGACGCCGCCGTGGTTCATCATGTCGGAAGTCGAGGGCCTGGCCACGGTGAACAACCTTGGGGCCGAAGTGACGCAGATCCCCGCGGATGTCGACGTGTTGTGGGTGGTGCACCCCAAGAGCCTCAGCGATGCGACGCTCTTCGCGATCGATCAGTTCGTGATGAAGGGCGGCAAGGCTCTTTTCTGCGTGGATCCTCGCTGCGACGCCGACTCCGAATCGCAGCCGATGGACCCCACCGCGAGCAAGTCCAGCAGTCTCGAGAAGCTGCTCGGGGCGTGGGGAGTTGAAGTACCCAAGGACAAGATCGCCGCGGACGAAGCGGTGGCGCTGCAGGTGAATACCGACCGCAACTCCAACACCCGCGTGCCCTTTGTCGCGTGGCTGCGGCTCTCGAAGGACAACGTGGACGCGAAGGACCCGATCACGGGGCAGATGGACATGCTGCACTTCGCGACGTCTGGGTTCATCCGCAAGGTCACTCCACCCGCACCGGCGACAGACGCGACCGGCCCCGCGCCGCAAGGTCAAGCCGCCGGTCCCGTCGCGGAGATCACGCCGCTGGTGTCGACGACGTCGAAGGCGATGCAGATGCCCGTCGCCGCGATCACCACGCCG
>JBMOHX010000374.1:0-3965 GCA_049317625.1 Phycisphaerales bacterium | reverse complement strand
CGCGGAGTACTTCGTCAACGCGGTCTTCAACTACCCAACGCTCGCGGAGTGCTACAAGGTCGCGGCGCTTAACGGCCTCAACAAGCTCCGCAATATGTAGCGTCGAGACGGAGCCACCACATGAGCCTCAACGAGCAGATTCGTGCACGTCTCGCGGGAAGGTCGTTGGTCGCGGGGCACCGCGTCGAGCCGCGGGGCGGGTCCTTCGCCCCGGCGTCGACGCCCGGCGGCCCTGAACTCGGGTTCACGTACGCCGCGGCGAGTGAAGCCGATATCGACGCCGCGGCACGCGAAGCCGGGGCATGCGCGGCTGCATTCCGTGATTCGGCCCGGGAGTCGAGGGCCGCAATGTTGACCTACGCGGCGGAGGAGATCGCGGCGCTGGGCGATGGGCTGATCGAGGTCGCGAGCGCCGAGACCGGGCTTGCGCGGCCGAGGCTAGCGGGCGAACGCGACCGCACGGTGTACCAGTTGCGGATGTTCGCGGAGATCGTGCGCGAAGGCTCGTGGGCTGAGGCGGTGATCGACCGGGGTGACGCGTCGCGCCAGCCGTTGCCGAAGCCCGACGTCCGTCGGATGCTGCGCCCGCTGGGCGCGGTGGCGGTGTTCGGCGCGAGCAACTTCCCCCTCGCGTACTCGGTTGCGGGTGGAGACACGGCCTCAGCGCTCGCCGCGGGATGCCCGGTGATCGTCAAGGGGCACAGCTCGCACCCTGCGACTGGAGAGCTCGTCGCGCTGGCGGTGAGCGGAGCGGTTGCGCGGGCCGGGGTGCCGGCGGGAGCGTTCAGCTTCCTGCACGCGGGGGGCGAGCGGGATGTTGCCGTGGGCGTTGAGCTTCTCTCGCATCCGTCGATCGCGGCGGGCGGGTTCACTGGTTCGCCGGGCGCGGGGGTGGCGCTCGCCCGGCTCGCGGCGGGGCGCGCGTGTCCGATCCCGTTCTTCGCGGAGATGGGCAGCATCAATCCTGTGGTGGTGATGCCGGGCGCGCTCGAACGCCGCGGCGACGAGATCGCCGCGAAGCTCGCGGCGAGCTTCACGAACTCGGCGGGTCAGATGTGTACGTGCCCGGGTCTGGTGTTGGGTGTCGCCGGGCCGGCGCGTGAGAACTTCGTGCAGCGGTTGTCGGTCGGTGCCGGCGCGACGGCCGCGCAGCCCATGCTCTCCGCGCGGATTCGCGACGCGTGGAGGTCCGGCGTGCGGGAGTCTGAAGCCGCGGGTGCTTCGCTGGTGACGGGGGGCGGAGAGTGGGGGGCTTCGGGCGAGGCGGCGGTGGTGCTTCGCGCGGACGCCGCGGCGTTTCGCGCGTCGGCGCGGCTGCGCGAGGAGTGCTTCGGGCCTTCGACGCTGGTGGTGTCGTGCGCGAGCGTGGCGGAGATGATGGAGTGCGCGGCGTTGGTGGGCGGCGCGCTCACAGCGACGCTGTGGGCGGAGCCGGGCGAGGAAGTCGGGGCGGTTGTCGGCGCACTGGAATCGATCGCGGGGCGCGTCGTGTTCAACGGGGTGCCGACGGGTGTCGAGGTGTGCGACGCGATGGTGCATTCGGGGCCGTTCCCCGCGTGCAACCGCGCGGACTCCACCGCGGTCGGGCGTTTCGCGATGCGCCGCTGGTGCCGACCGGTTGCGTATCAGAACTGCCCGGATCCGCTTCTGCCCGCGGAGCTGCGCGAATCGAATCCGCTCGGGATCGGGCGGCGCGTGAACGGGCGGTGGAGCGAATGAGCATGCGGAGCATCAGGGTCATCGACTCGCACACGGAGGGGGAGCCGACGCGCATCGTGATCGAGGGCGCACCGGACTTCGGCGGCGGCACGGTCGCCGCGCAGGCCGCGGTGTTTCGCGAGCGGTTCGATTGGTTCCGTAGCGCGGTGGTCAACGAGCCGCGCGGGAGCGACTTCCTCGTCGGGGCCGTCATCGTGCCCGCGTCGATCCCCGGCGCGGTGTGCGGAGTGATCTTCTTCAACAACGTCGGCCTTCTGAACGGGTGCGGTCACGGCACGCTGGGTCTCGCGGCGACCCTCGCGTACCTGAAGCGCATCGGGCCGGGCGAGCATGTCGTGGAGACCCCGGTCGGCGCGGTGCGGATCAACCTCGCGCCCGACGGTTCGGCATCCATCCGCAACGTGGCCTCGTACCGGTATCGCGCCGAAGTGCCGGTCGAGTTCGAGTGGCCCGGTGGTCGGCGCACGGTGCGGGGCGACATCGCGTGGGGGGGCAACTGGTTCTTTCTCATCGGTGATCACGGTCAGGAACTGGTGCTCGCGCGCGTGGAGGAACTCACCGCGTACTGCTGGGCCGTGAGGCAAGGATTGGAGAACGCGGGGATCCGCGGCGAGCACGGTGGGGTGATCGACCACATCGAGTTGTTCGGGCCGCCCGTTCGCGCAGACTGCGACAGCCGCAACTTCGTGCTGTGTCCCGGGAAGGCCTACGACCGTTCGCCTTGTGGCACGGGCACGAGCGCGAAGATGGCGTGCCTCTTCGCCGATGGGAAGCTCGGCGTCGGCGCGCGGTGGCGGCAGGAGAGCATCATCGGAAGCCGCTTCGTCGGCGAGATCGAGGTCGGCGAGAGCGGGGTTGTGCCGACGATCTCGGGCGCGGCGTTCGTAACCGCGGAAGCGACGCTGCTGCTCGACGACCGCGACCCGTTCCGTCACGGGATCCGCGCGTGAACGCCGGGGCCGACGTGATCGTGGTCGGCGCGGGGATCGTGGGCGCGGCGTGCGCGATGCGGTTGGCGGAGGCGGGGCTGCGTGTGCGGGTGCTCGAGGCGGGATGCCCGGCCGGCGGCGCGACCGGAGCGGGGATGGGGCACATCTGTGTGATCGACGACTCCGCGGCGCAGTTCGCGTTGACGCGTGAGTCGCAGAGGGAATGGGCGGAGATCGCTCCGGAGTTGCCGCGCGGTGCGGAGTACGCGCGGTGCGGAACGATCTGGCTCGCGGCGGACGATGAAGAACTCGCGGAGGCCGACCGGAAGCTCGCCAGACACGCGGAGCTCGGTGTGCCCGCGGAGCGAGTGTCGCGTGAAAGGCTGCGTGAACTTGAGCCCGGCGTGCGCGGCGATCTCGCGGGGGCGCTGCTGGTGCCTGACGACGCGGTGGTGTACGCGCCGGTGGCGACCGCGTGGATGCTGGCGCAAGCGGCCGAACGCGGCGCAGTCATTGACACCGGTCGTCGGGTGATCGAGCTCATGCCCCGTTCGGTGCGCACCGCGGACGGCGCGGTGATCGACGCCGAGCACGTGGTGTGCGCGGCGGGTTTGGAGTCGATCGCGCTGGTGCCCGGGCTCCCGCTGCGCGGGCGGAAGGGGCACCTGATCATCACAGAGAGGGGCGGCGTGTCGTGCCGGCATCAGCTCGTCGAACTCGCGTACATCAAGAATGCGCACGGGCATTCGGAGGAGTCGGTGTCGTTCAACGTGCAGCCGCGGCGGACGGGGCAGATGCTCATCGGGTCTTCGCGGCAGTACGGGGCGAGCACGAGCGAGGTGGAGCCGCGGATGATCCGGATGCTGATCGAGCGAGCGGTGCAGTACATGCCCGGCCTTCGGGACCTTCGGGCCATCCGTTGCTGGACGGGGTTCAGGGCCGCGAGCCCGGATTCGCTGCCGATCATCGGCCCGCATCCGACTCGCCACGGGCTCGTGCTCGCGACCGGGCACGAGGGGCTGGGGCTCACGACATCGCTCATGACGGCGCGGCTCGTGGCGATGCACATCGCGGGTTGTGCGAGCGCGATCGACCACCGGCCGTATCTGCCCTCGCGATTTGCGGAGCTGAACGGATGAGCGACCTTGTGCGGATGACCATCGACGGCCGAGAGGTGCGCGTGTCCGCGGAATGGTCCGTCGCCGCGGCGGTGTGGAACACACGCGGCGTGACGGGCACGAGGCGCTCGGTACTCGGCGACGCCAGAGGCGCGGTGTGCGGGATGGGCGTGTGCTTCGAGTGCCGCGTGAGTGTCGA
>JBMOHX010000373.1:0-3969 GCA_049317625.1 Phycisphaerales bacterium | reverse complement strand
TCCCCCTCCCACACGGACGGCACGAGACCCCACTCACCCGGTCCGGCTATCGTTCGGCTCTTGCGGCGGTCGATGAAGGAACAGCATGGACTCCACCCCCCCACCACCACCGCCGACAACGACCGGGCCCGGCGAGCCCCCGAACTCACCAGTCCCGGCCTTTGTGCTGTGGGCCGCGTGCATCGTCAGCTTCCTTGCGGTGCTCATCGCGAACCAGTTCGGCGAAGACCCGCCCAAGTCCAACGCCCGACTCATCCAGCCGCCCGACACGATGGACCCCCTTGCGATGCAGACCAAGCTCGGGGTCAAACTGGGCGCGATCGTTCCTCAGCCGGCGAGCTACGCGCAGCAGATCCGCGAGACCGTCAAGTCCTCAACCTCGAACGCGGACCGCCTCCGCGCGGCGATCGCGCTCGGTGAGTTCGAAGGGTCCGCCGCGGGGCTCAAGCAGCTCGACGACTTCGGATCCCGCACACTCTCGGAAGACGAAGCCCCGCTCGCCGACGACGCGACCGTCGTCAAAATGCTCCTCGCCGATCCCCCCGACGCGCCCTCGCCCGAGCAGCTCGCCGCGCTGCGCGAACGCCACGGCTTCTTCGCCGACCTCGCGCTCGCGCGCGGCAAACCCGCCGGCGATGCCTCTCGCGCGGGCCTCGAATCCGGCGGGCTCCAGATCGTGCTCGTCGCCCTCTTCGCGATCATCGGCGGCTTCATCGCCTTCGTCGGCGCGATCGTGGCGTTGGTGATCCTGATCAACAAAGTGACCGGCGACAACTTCCGCCGGCACCTCGTCGTTCCCAAAGGCGGCGCGAGCACCGTCTACCTCGAATCCTTCGCGCTCTTCCTCGGCGGCTTCGCACTGCTTCACTTAGGCCTGCCGTGGCTCCTGGGTGCCACCGGCGTCGTGAAGCCCGGGGTCGCTGTACCCGCGTGGCTCACCACCTTCCGTCTCGGCCTTCAGTGGTCGCTCCTCCTCACCATCTTCTGGCCGCTCCTGCGCGGCGTCACCGTTGCGCAGTGGAAAGAGGCCACCGGCTGGCACCGCGGCCGCGGAACGGCCAAAGAGATCGGGTGCGGCCTCGTGGGCTACGGCGCACTGCTCCCGTGCCTGTTCATTGTCCTCTTGATGCTCCTGTTCTACGTGAGCTACGAGAAGAGCCATAACCCCGACGCCGCGCCGCCCTCGAACCCCGTCGCGGATCTCGTGATGGGCGCATCGCCCTTCCAACTCCTGCTCGCGTTCGCGCTCATGACCATCTGGGCTCCCGTCGTCGAAGAAACCTTCTTCCGCGGGATCCTCTACCGGCATCTCCGCGGTCGCATGGGGATCGTGGCGTCGACAGCGATCTCGGCCCTCTGGTTCGGGCTCATGCACGGGTACTCGGGCATCCTGCTGCTCCCGGTCATCACCATCGGCGCCGGGTTCGCCCTCATCCGAGAGTGGCGCGGCAGCCTGATCCCGACAGTCCTCGCGCACGCGCTCCACAACTTCGCGATCGGGGCCCTCGCGATCGGGTTCTTCACCGCGTTCAAGTAGCCGCGACGCTCAGGCCTTCGCCTGCGAGTGGATCACCTGCCAGATGCCGTCGATCGCGTCACGCGTCGCGTTGCTCGAGTCGCACAACGCCTTGACCGAGCCCTGAATCTCAACCGCCGCCTTCGCCGCTTCGTTCGCGAGCTTCTTCACTTCCGCGGCCACGACACCGAACCCGCGCCCCGCGTCGCCGACGCGCGCGGCCTCGATCGACGCGTTCAGCGAGAGCAGCGCCGTCTGGTCCGCGAGCTTGTTGATGGCCTTCGACATGGACTCGATCTTGGAGATCGCGCCGATGAACCCCGTGACCATCTCCCGCACACGGTTGAAGTCGGTCTCCAGCGCCAGGCGCCGGTTCTCCGCGGCGTCCAACTCGTTCCGCTCGTGGTGCATCTGCACCGTCGCCGCGTTGATCGAGTCCGCCGCGCGACGGAACGAGCCGAGCATGCCCTCGAGCAGCACGCGCCGGAAGAACTTGCCCTCGCCCGCGAACTCGAGAGACGCCGTCGCCTCTCGCACGAACGCGTCGGTCATGTCCAGCATGTGGTTGATGCCGTGCAACAACTCAGCCAGCCGCGGCTCCGCGTTGATGTTCAGGATGCGCGCCTCAAGGTCCCCGCGCGATGCGGCCTGGCACACGCGAACGGCCTCGTCGATCCAGGCCTGCGAATCCCGAGTGGTCGTCAAGGAACAAGGCGTTGTACTCGAGGTGCTCATCGCGCGGCGGCTCCGGCATGGGCGAACATCGGCGCTCTCGCGGAGACAGCCGGCGTGATCGAGAAGATGAACTCGTCGTACGACACGCCGGCCTTCTGAAGCGTGTCGACCAGCACAGGGAGCGAAGCCGACCACTGATCCCGCGGCAGCGCGTGGCGCTTCTCAACCTCGAGCAACTTCGCGTACAGCGGCTCGATCTTGCTGATCGCGGACGCCGCGGGAGAACGGCGGTTCGAGTGGTAACTCACGATGCGCCCGTGGGCGTCGAACGTCGGCGTAACGTGCGCGAAGACCCAGTAATGGTCGCCGTTCTTGCAACGGTTAAGGACGTACGCGAAGACCTCGCGCCCCGAGGCGAGGGTGTCCCAGAGGTACTTGAACACGCAGCGCGGCATGGCTGGGTGGCGCACGATGTTGTGAGCCTTGCCCAGCAACTCCGCTTCGGTATACCCCGAGACGCGCTGGAAGACCCGGTTCGCGTAGGTGATCCGACCCTTGGGGTCGGTCTTGCTGACGATGATCTCGTCGGTCGAGAAGGTCCGTGCTCGGCCCGTGAGGCGCGAACGCTCCGCGGGGGGTGGTGCAGGGTTCATGCCCTTGCGTATCGGCGGGGCCCCGGCGATCCCAGAGTATTTGTAGAGCCTCGGGGCCGAAATGCCGTTATGGGGCAGGAAAGGATGGTCGCACCGCCTTTCCTATCCTCTGCGATGATCGACACGCCGCCGGGAACAACCAGGTGCGCCGCGTGCGGGTACGACCTCGCGTCGCTTGGAACGGGTGCACTCTGCCCCGAGTGCGGCAAGCGGAACGATCCCACCTCGAGCCCCGATCTGCTTCGCGGCAGCAGTCTCGGCTTCCTTGCAACGCTCGCGCGCGGCGCGGGGATGATCGAGACCGCCTGGGTGCTCAAGGCCCTGCTCAATGGCTTCGCCATTGTCGCTGGCCTGGTTGCAGGATTGAAACCCATCTTGGCCCGAGTGAAGACGCCGCTCGGCTTGGGGTGGCTGGACGCGATCCCGTCTACAGCTTCGCTGAACCTGGTGATCGTTCCGATGACCCTTTGCGTCGACGCGATCGCCCTCGCCGGCTGGTGGATGCTCACAACGCCGACCCCGATTGAGATCGAGGGTGACAAGCGGCGGCGGGCGCGGCGGGTGCTACGCGTGCTGCTCTCGGTCTTCCTTGTCCTCGAAGCCGGGAAGTTCGTGGCGATGATGAGCCCGGCGTACGCGGGGATGCTGGCCGGTAACTTCCGATTCAACGCCGGGATGCCACTCCTGGTGATCGCGGCGTCGGTCTTGGGTGCCGCGGTTTACTTCGGGATGATGATCGCGCAGTTCTACTGCTCCATGCGGCACATGGAGGATCTCGCCGAACGCGGGGAGGACCCGCGGCTTGTGAGGCACTGCCGCATAGGGCTCTGGGCGTTGCCGGTCATCTATGTAGTAGGGGCGGCGTGCATGCTGCTCGGGCCGTTTTTCGCGGGGCTGGGTTTCATTTGGCTTGTGGGGAGGTTGAGGGTCGCGATCGTCGGTCACCGGGATGCCGCGGCCAAGGCCGTTTAGGCCTATCGTCTGACCGGGCTTCGTGAGCCCGAAACACCGAGAGGACTGGGACTTGGGATCGATGGCACCGGGGCACGCCACGCCAACTTCATCACCGTCGCGACTCCGGGAAGGCCCGGAGCTGAGCGTTGTGGTCCCGGCGTACAACGAGGA
>JBMOHX010000372.1:0-3978 GCA_049317625.1 Phycisphaerales bacterium | reverse complement strand
GGCACCCGCCGCGCGGAACATGCTGTCCGGTCGCACCCGGTACCAGAACAGGAACTCAGGGATGATCGACCCCTTCATCCCCGCCGCGGCGAACCGGCACCAGAACTCCCAGTCCTCGTAGGTCGTCATCCACTCGTCGAACCCCTCCACCTCGCGCCACGCCTCGCGCCGCACGAGCGAGCACGAGCACCCGCCGAGATTGAGACCGGGTTGCAGGTCAGGGTCAATGCCGAGCGGCGCCCAACCGTCGTCCCGGTCACCCTTCACACGCTCGAACTGCCTGACAAGCGTCGACACGTACGCGAGCCCGTCGTCGCGCTCGGCGATGTCGAGCATCAGCCCCAGCGTCCGCGGCTCAATGAGGTCGTCCGCGTCGAGCATCAGCACCCACGGCGCCGCCGCCGCGCCGAACCCCGCGTTCCGCGCCGAGGAGAGCCCACCGTTGGGCTTGCGCAGCACGGTCACACGCACGCCCGGAACGAACTCGCTCGGGGTCTCCTCGATGCGCCGCATCAACTCGACGGCGCCCGGGCTCGTCGAACCGTCGTCCACGATGATGACCTCAAAGTCCCGGCAGGTCTGGGCCGCGACACTCGCCAGCGTTTCAGGGAGCGTCGAGTCCAGGTTGTAGTGCGGGATCACCACGCTCGCGCGGAGCGAGGGGGCAACCGCGCGGGCCTTCGGAGGCTCGGGTCGCGCCGATGCGACACGCTCGAACCCGCCGACGAACCTCGCCGGGTCCGCAACCACCGCGGCTCGCTGCCGCGCCCCTGCACCCAATCTCGCACGCAGCTCCCCATCCCGCAGCAGCGCCAGCACCGCCTCGGCCAGCGCACGCGGATCATCCGGCGGCACCAGCACCCCGCTCACCCCGTCCTCCACGATCTCCGGCAGCGACCCCGCGCGGAGCGCCACCACCGGCCGCCCGAGCGCCATCGCCTCCACCGCGGCAAACGAAAACGTCTCCAGTCGCGACGGGAGGCACACCACTTCCGCGTTCAGGATCTCCCCGAAGAGCTGCTCCCGCGGCAGCGGCGGCCGGATGACGATGTGCGCGTGATCCGAGCCGATCAGCGTGCGCAGCTCGGCCTCCATCGACTTCCCGCCGCGCCCGGTGAGCGTGTCGCCCCCGATGAGCACGAAGCGAACATCCTCCCCCGGGGTTAGAAGCCCGCGCACCCGCCGCGCGCACGCGACAAACTCCCGCGCGCCCTTGAGGCGCTGCAACCGGCCGAAGAAGAGCACGGTGCGCGTCGCGCTCGGCGGCATGGGCGGCGCAGTGGGCACCTCCACCGGCAGCGGGACAACCACCTCGCGTCGGTCCCAAGGCACCCGCTCGCGCCACAGCCCCCGCGCGCGGGCGAGATCCACGACCATCCCGATCGCCGCGCGGGTCGCGCCGACCAGCAGGTCCGCATCGTTCAGGCCCGCGAGCTCCATGTGCTCGGTGAGCGCGGTCTCGTAGTCCAGCCCGTGCGCCTGATCGTGCACGCGGCAGAGCGCCGTCGGCGCGTGCAGCCGAACCGCGAGCGTGGTCGCCGCGAAATCGCCGAGGGTCCGCTTGGCGCGGAGCGCGAAGTACCCCTCCGCGTGGTAATCCGGGAACTCGATGTGATCGAACGCGGGGAGCGACCGCAGGTGGTCGAGCACCGCCACCGCCCACACCATGTTGAACCCGCCCCAGGCCCGGATCGCCGCGCGCCCGGCACGCAGGTCGAGGTGCTCGACCCGCACGCCGGGCTCGAACTCCATCGCATCGTCCCGACGCGGCCCGGTCAGCACGGTGACCTCGTGGCCGGCGCGGACGAGGTGCCTCGACATCAGCCGCACCGCGGTCCCGATGCCGCCGCCGGCCCCCGGCTGGGTCTCTCGCGAAACAAAGCACACCCGCATGGAGGCCATGGTACCGGATCACCGACTCGCCTTCATCCTCCGCGCTCCGCAGAGCGAACTCCCGGCTTCATCCTGCGTATCATCCACTACGCCGTCACCCCCGGCGTTCCACATCCCACGCAGGGCCAAGGGGGGTTGGCCGTTGTTCAGCGACGCTCCGAAGCGGTTGTGAGTAGCCGTTCCGCGCGTCGCGAAGGAGTTTCGGTCATGGCAAACGGCAAGTGGACGAAGAAGGAACTGCTCTCCCGCCCGGTCGAGCACATCGACATCACCAAGTTCGACGCCCGCCCCCTCGTCAAGAGCTACCGCGAGATGGCCTACTCGGCCCGCACCCTCGCCAACGCGGCGGACATCTACTCGATGATGCTCAAAGACAAAGAGTGCGCGGTGATCCTGACCCTCGCCGGGTCGCTGATCTCCGCCGGCCTCAAGAAGGCCATCATCACCCTCGTCGAGAACAACATGGTGGACGCGATCGTCTCCACCGGCGCGAACATCGTCGACCAGGACTTCTTCGAAGGCCTGGGCTTCAAGCACTACATCGCCCCCGGCAGCCCCGAGGCGCCGCCCGTCGACGACATGACCCTCCGCGACATGATGATCGACCGCATCTACGACACCTACATCAACGAGGACGACCTCCGCGCCTGCGACCACGCCACCTACGAGATCTTCAACGCCTTCGCCCCCGGCGCGTACTCCAGCCGCGAGTTCATCGAGGCCATGGGCGCCTTCCTCGCCAAGCACTACGCGAAGAACGAGTCGATCGTGAAGAGCTGCTACCAGAAGCGCGTCCCGATCTTCGTCCCCGCCTTCAGCGACTGCTCCGCGGGCTTCGGCATCGTGCTCCAGCAGACCGAGGCCATCGAAGAAGGCCGCGGCCAGGTCGCCATCGATAGCGGCAAGGACTTCCGCGAACTCACCGATATCAAGCTCGCGTGCAAGGAAACCGGTCTGCTCATGATGGGCGGCGGCGTCCCCAAGAACTTCGCCCAGGACATCGTCGTCGCCGCCGAACTCCTCAGCGAACGCAAGGGCGGCAAGGCCCGCGGCGACATCGGCATGCACAAGTACGCCGTGCAGATGACCGTGGCCGACAGCCGCGACGGCGCGCTCTCCGGCTCCACCCTCCGCGAGGCGTGCAGCTGGGGCAAGGTGGACGTGGTCCACGAGCAGATGGTCTTCGGCGAACTCTCCGCGCTCTTCCCGGTCCTCGCCAGCGACGCCTACCACCGCGCGGCGTGGAAGGGCCGCAAGGGCTTCAAGTTCGCCGACCTCTTCGAGAAGGGCGACGGCGTCCCGGAGTTCATGAAGGTGCCCGCGAAGAAGAAGGCGACGAAGTAAGAGCCGGCTGAGTAGTCAAGTGACGAAGTGAACGACCGCCGCGTGAAACCACGCGGCGGTTTTTTCGTGGTGCAAGTCGCGTCCAGGTGCCGCTGAAACCGCTTCGGTTTCAGTGCGGTGAGCGAGACACTCACGTCGCCGAGGCGACCCCCGCCCCCACCCCTAACGGGGAGTGGTGGAACCTCACGGCTGCGTCTGCTCACATGACGAGAGACTCCTCTCCACAAGGGCTGAGATGCTCCGCGCGGACGATCGACAGACCACAGTCGGGACGGAGTACGCTCTCGTTTGCGCGCAAACCGCTCAGTTCAGTTCGGAGGCTCCTTGACGCGCTCCGCTGATGCAAGATCGCTTCAGTCGTTCTTTCATCAAGATGACGTAAGCGCCGCGATTGCCCGTCGCCGCCTTTGCCCCGGAGGGGCGTAGGAATGTAGCAACGGGTGAAGCCCGCGCTTCGCGGGCGTAACCCGTTGAAAGGTCGCACGCGCGGGCCTGCCCCGGAGGGGCAGAGGAAGGAACCCGCCGCCCCTCCGGGGCGGGTGATCAATGCACTCGCTACGGCGGGTTCCGCTTCGCTCCACCCGCCGCTACAAGCCGCGACCCCTCCGGGGTCGGATTCGTGGCAGCCACCACATGGTCGTCATCTACGATCGCTCCGAATGTCCGCTTCCTTCCATCTCAGCAAGTTCCTCAGCCTCGTCCTCCGCCACAACCCCTCCGCCGCGGGTATCACCCTCGACG
>JBMOHX010000371.1:0-3998 GCA_049317625.1 Phycisphaerales bacterium | reverse complement strand
TATCAAGCGGGACGCGGCTAGCGCGGCGTCGCACTTCAGCGCGGCGACGTTCACCTACTGGGACCGACTCCTGCCGATCGCTCGCTCGGGCAGCAAGGCGCAGATCCTCTCGCTGCCGCCCTCGGAGCGGTACGACGTTGTGGCGATGCGGCACCGGTGCACGGCCGCGGAGTTGAAGACTCTCACCGGGCCCTTCTGGCTCAAACTCGCGATGGAGCGAGGCGAGTACCTCGGCGACGAGATGACCGAGCTTGGCTCAATCAAGGTTCGCGGGGACTTCGCCGAGGCCCAGGTGTTGTGGGAGGGCGATCGGCTCGTGGACCAGAACAACAAGCCGGTGTTGGTGCTGTTCGTGAAGGAACAGGGCGGCTGGAAGTTTGACCTGCCGCACAACGACAAGTATGCGAACTACTGGATCGAGTGGGGCGCGAAGATGGAGCGCCGCGATCTCAACGACTACCTGCTCGACATGGAGGAAGATTCGACCGGGAAGCGGCCGCGCGGGGATATCTACGACCGTCCGAACTGACCCGCGCGGCGATCACAGCTGCGAGAGGAACCGGATGTCGTTCTCGAAGAGCATCCGGATGTCGGGGATGCCGTACTTGCCCATCGCGAGGCGTTCGATTCCGAAGCCGAAGGCGAATCCGGTCCACTCTTCTGGGTCTACGCCGCAGGCCTCGAAGACGTTGGGATCGACCATGCCGCAGCCGCCGAGTTCCATCCAGCGTTCGGGCTGATCGGGGCGGAGGCGGACCTTCATGTCGAACTCGGCGCTGGGTTCGGTGAAGGGGAAGAAGCTCGGCCGCAGTCGCACTTCTGCCGTTGCGCCGAAGTACGCGCGGGCGAACTGCATCAGCGTGGTCTTGAGATCGACCATGGTCACGCCGCGGTCGACGTATAGACCTTCGATCTGGTGGAACATGAACGAGTGGGTGGCGTCGACGGTGTCGGGGCGGTACACGCGGCCGGGCGCGACGACGCGGATGGGGTCGTGGAGCTTGCCGCCGCCGCGTTTGACCATGTCTTCCATGACGCGGACCTGCACGGTGCTGGTCTGGCTGCGCATCATGCGCGGCGACTTGGCGCTGGCGGGATCATCGACGTAGAAGTTGTCGATGGGGTCGCGGGCGGGGTGCTCGGCGGGGATGTTGAGCTTGACGAAGTTGTGGTCGTCGTCCTCGAGCTCGGGGCCTTGCGCGACTTCGAAGCCCATCCGCGCGAAGACCTCGACGAGCTCGTCGCGCACCCGGGGGATGATGTGCCTGCGCCCCATGACCGACGAGGTGATCAGGCCGGGCTCGGTGACATCGAGCCGCTCGACGACCTTGGGCGCGGCGTCGATGACGGCCTTCTTCTCGGCGAACGCGGCTTCAAGCGCGGCGCGCACGACGTTCAGCTTCGCGCCGACGGCGGGCTTCTGATCTTTCGGAACGTCCTTGAACGCGCCGAGGATGGACTTGAGCTTGCCGCTGGGGCCGAGGTACGCGAGGCGCCATGCTTCGAGCGTGTCGGCGTCGGCTGTTCCGGCGAGTTCGGAGAGGCCGGTGGATTGGAGTGTTTCGAGTTCGGTGATCACGGGGCAAGCGTACGCGGGGCGGCGGTCGGCCGGCTGGGACCGACGGGGTTCAGAACACCCATTTCTGGAGAGCCCAGTGCTCGGCCGCGACCATGAAGGCGCACATCGCGAGCCAGAGGAAGACCTTCAGTTCCGCCCAGATGTCCTCCCAATGCGTGCCGTCGAACCACGAGATGATGTCCGGCTTGAACCAGTACCCCAAGCAGTCGGTGAACTCTTCCCAGGTGCGGAAGACCAGCCAGCCCAGGCCCACATAGACCGGGATGTTCGCGGCGACCAGGATGATCCAGTAGGTGATCGACATGCGGGACTTATGGGAAAAAGGCGCCCGGCGCTTGCACCGCCAATCACTCTCCGCTCAGAACCGCCCCGCCACCCCTCCGCGCTTCCCCACTGCCCATTGCCCATTCCCCATTGCCCTTCTTCACCACTCTGGGCCGCCGTTGTAGCGGCCGTAGATGTCGGCCATGGCTTGGACCATTTCGCCGAGGGTGCAGTTCGACAGTGCACCGTCGACCAGGGCCGGCATGACGTTGGTCGCGTGGAGGCCGCTGGCGGCGAGGTTGAAACCGAGATCGTTGACGGGGGTGAACGCGACGCCGCGGCAGGCGGCGCGGATGTTGTCAAGAGCGCGGTTCACGGCGGCGGGGTCGCGGCGTGACTTGAAGGCCTTGAGGCGCGCGACCTGCTCGGTCTCGACGCTGGCGGGGATCTGCAGGATCTCGATCGGGCGTTTCTCGTCGTTGTCGATGTAGGCGTTGAGGCCGACGATGAGGCGGTCGCCGGCTTCGCACTCTTCGCTGTAGCGGTAGCTCGCTTCGGCGATGCCGCGGCGGAAATAGCCGCGGTTGATGCCGGCGACGCATGAGCGGCCGTAGGTGGGACGGGCGCGGTACGCGGGGTGGTTTTCGAGGGGCTCGCCGGGCTTGATGGCGCGGAGGGTGGCGCGGGGGCCGGACTGGCCGTAGTCGCCCATGTCGTCGATCTCGGCGATGAAGCGCAGGGCTTCTTCTTCCATCTTGTCGGTGAGCTGCTCGACGAACCAGGAACCGCCGAGGGGGTCGACGACGCGGGTCACGCCGGTCTCGTGGGCGAGGATCTGCTGCGTGCGGAGCGCGACGGTGACGGCCTGTTCGGTCGGGAGGCCGAGAGTTTCGTCCATCGAGTCAGTGTGGAGCGACTGGCACCCGCCGAGCACGGCGGCCATGGCCTGATAGGCGACGCGCACGATGTTGTTGAGGGGCTGCTGCTCGGTGAGGGAGCAGCCCGCGGTCTGGACGTGCGTCTTCATGAAGAGCGAGCGCTCGGACTTGGCGCCGTAGCGGTGCTTCATGGCGCGGGCCCAGATGCGGCGGGCGGCGCGGAGCTTGCAGATCTCCTCGAAGAACTCGTTGTGGGAGTTGAAGAAGAACGAGAGGCGCGGGGCGAAGGACTCGAGGTCCATGCCGCGTTCGAGGCAGGCCTCGACGTACTCCATGCCGTCGCGGAGCGTGAAGGCGAGTTCCTGCGGCGCGGTGCTGCCGGCTTCGCGGATGTGGTACCCGGAGATGGAGACGCTGTTCCACTTCGGGACGAACTTGCTCTGGAACTCGATGGTGTCGACGACGAGCTTCACGCTCGGCTCGGGCGGGTAGATGAACTCGTTCTGGGAGTGGAACTCCTTCAGGATGTCGTTCTGCAGCGTGCCGCCGAGGGTGGACCACGAGATGCCGCGTTGGCGGGCCATACCGAGGTACATCGCCCAGATCACCGCGGCGGGGCCGTTGATGGTCTGGCTGACGGTGACGTCGCCGACGGGGATGTCGGCGTAGAGACGGTGCATGTCCTCGATGGTGTCGATGGCGACGCCGCACTTGCCGACTTCGCCCATGGAGAGGTCGTCGTCGCTGTCGCGGCCCATGAGGGTGGGCAGGTCGAAAGCGGTGGAGAGGCCGGTGTTGGACTTGCCGCCCTTGGCCGCGGCGAGGAGGTACTTGAAGCGCTGGTTGGTGTCGTCGGCGGAGCCGAATCCGGCGAACTGGCGCATGGTCCAGACGCGGGTGCGGTATCCCTCTGGGAAGAGGCCTCGGGTGTAGGGGTAGGTGCCGGGCTTGCCGATGTCCCGCTCGATGTTCGAGAGGGAGTCCGCCTGTGCGTAGCCCTGTTCAGCGGGGCCGTAGGCGGGGTCGAGAACGATCCCTGAGATCGTGACCGCGTTGGGGTCGATGGGGGGAAGGGACGGCGAAACGGAGCGGGTGGTCGTCGTCGGCATGGTGGTCATTTTACAACCCGACGGGAGGAATGGGGAGATATTCGCGTGGGATTCGGCGGAAGGCCCGACCGGGGGCCGACCTGAGATGGCTGGGGGTGTGGAGTGCGCGTGGACAACAGGCACTAGGCACTAGGCACTAGGCACTAGGCACTTGGCATTAGGCATTAG
>JBMOHX010000370.1:0-4007 GCA_049317625.1 Phycisphaerales bacterium | reverse complement strand
GCCCACCCCGCGCTCTTCGGCTTCGGCGGCGACGAACTGGACCGGGCGCGAGTGACCCGCGAGTACCGCACCGCTCAAACCGGCGTGACCCATCTCACATGGCGTCAGGAGATCGACGGGGTCGAGATCTTCGAGTGCCGTCTGAATGCCAACGTGATGGCCGATGGTCGGCTGATCAACATCGGCGGCACCATGTTGCCGCGCCCCGCGGGCGGGTTCAAGGTTCAACCTCCGACGCTCGGGCCTGAAGACGCAATCCTCCGGGCCGCGGCGAACGTCGCGATCCGCCTGAAGGGTGCCCCCGTCCGCAACGCACAGAAGACAGGGCCCGACGGGCGCGTCTTCTGGGAGGTAGAGGGAACGAGGAAGGACGCGGCCGTGGTCACGCGGCCGATCTACTTCCCGGTCACGCGCGACCAGATCCGCGCCGCGTGGGCCGTGGTGATGCCCTCGCCCGGCGGCGCGGGGCACACGTACGACATGATCGTCGACGCCGCGGACGGCTCGGTGCTGTACCGCGCGAACCGGCTGAAGTACGCGACGACCGAACCCATCACGTTCCGCATGTACACCTCGGACAGCCCCGCGCCCGGGTCGCCCGGAACGCCGACGCCCAACGGCTTCCAGTTCCCGGAGGTGGCGCGGTCGCTGGTCACGTTCACTCCGCAGATGATGCAGACGTACTCGCCCAACGGGTGGATCAACGACGGTGGGACCGATACGCAGGGGAACAACTGCGACGTGCACACCGATCTCGACTCCAACAACATCGCGGACCTGCCGCGCCCCAACGGCGGCGCGGCGAGGGTCTTCGACTTCCCGATGAACACGGCGGATGCGCCGTCGGCGTACCGAGACGCGGCGACGACACAGTTGTTCTACCTCACGAACTTCTATCACGACCGCCTGTACGCGCTGGGGTTCGACGAAGCCGCGGGCAACTTCCAGACGCTGAACTTCAGCGGCCAGGGCGTGGGCAACGACCGGATCCAGGTGGACGGGCAGGACGGTGGCGGCACGAGCAACGCGAACTGGAACTCGTCGGGCATCGACGGGGAGCCGGACAGCACCCCGCCGCGAACGCAGATGTACGTGTTCACGGGGCCGAACCCCGACCGCGACGGGGGGCTCGAGGCGGACATCGTCTACCACGAGTTCAGCCACGGGCTTTCGATCCGGCTGCACGACGGGCGGCTCGATGGTGACCAGCAGGAAGGCGGGATGGGCGAAGGGTGGTCCGACTTCTTCGGCCTGTGCCTGAACGCGGAGCCCGGCGACGACTTCAACGCGGTGTACGCGTTCTCGCCGTACATCACGTACTTCTTCAACGGTTCGCTGCGCCACAACTACTACTTCGGCATCCGGCGCTTCCCGTACAGCACCGACACCTCCAAGAACCCGCTCACCTTCGCCGACATCGATCCGGGGCAGATGAGCTTTCCTTCGTCGGTCCCTCGGAACGACAACGGCGGCCTCGCGAGCGAGGTGCACAACGTCGGAGAGGCGTGGTGCATGGCCCTGCTCGAGTGCCGCGAGCAACTCTCGCGCACGATGGGCTTCGCGGCGAACGACGAGATGATGCGGCTCGCGGTGAGCGGCATGAAGCTGAACACGGCGAGCGCGCTGAGCTTCATCAACTCGCGCGACGCGGTTCTGCAGGCAGACCTCGTCGCCAACGCCGGCGCCAACCGGTTCCCGCTCTGGGATGGCTTTGCAAAGCGCGGGCTGGGGGTGGGCGCGACCTCTCCGGGATCGAGCGCGAGCGGCGTGGTGGAGTCCTTCACCTCTCCGGGGACGGTCCAGTTCACCTTCCCGCAGGGCGTGCCGGCGTTGCTGACACCAGGCGCTCCCGCGACGTTCACCGTTGATCTCGCGCCCGTCGGCCTCTCGCTCACGCCCGCCTCCGGGCTGCTGCGGTGGCGCACCGATTCGGGAACGTACCAGTCGACACCGCTCACGATCGTCGACGCCGACACCTATTCGGTCACTCTCCCGGCGCTCCAGTGCGGCCAGCGCCTGGACTACTACCTGAGCGTGCACACCTCAAACAACCTGCGGACGTTCCCGACCGGCGCGCCCGCTGCGGTTTCGATCTCGGTCGCTTCGGCTCAATCGCAGAACGTCTTCGTCGCCGACGACGTCGAGAGCGACCGCGGCTGGACCGTCGGCCCCAACACCGCAACCAGCGGCCTCTGGGTCCGGGTTAATCCCAACGGGACTTCCGCTCAGCCCGAAGACGACGCGAGCCCCTTTGGCACCACGTGCTGGGTCACGGGGCAGGGCATTGCCGGCGGCGCGGCGGGCAACGCCGACGTCGACAACGGCGCGACCGTGCTCACCAGCCCCGCCTACGACCTCTCCGGTACCGCGGACGCGATCGTTTCGTATTACCGCTCCTACGACAACACGCAGGGTGGCTCTCCGGGCACTGACCCGTTCTACGTGCAGATTTCGACAGACAACGGCGCGACCTGGCGCAACGCGGAGGTCGTGGGCCCGAGCGGGCCGGGCACGACGATCGGTTGGGTGCGTGCGGAATGGACATTGTCCTCGGTCGGGGCCACCCCGACGTCGCAGGTGCGATTCCGTTTCATCGCCGACGACGCCAGCCCCGCCTCGCTTGTGGAAGCGGCCGTCGACGAGTTCCGCGTCGCGGTCTACGCCTGCGGCCCGGCGCCCTGCGCGGCGGACTGGAACACCGACGGCGGCGTGGACGCGGACGACGTCATCGCTTTCTTCGCGGAATGGGACGCGGGCGACGCGGACTTCAACGGTGACAGCGGCACCGACGCCGACGACGTCATCGCCTTCTTCGGCCGCTGGGACTCGGGTTGCTAGTGGCAGCGGGCTCTGCCCGCTGGGTCTGTCGCGGGCTCCGACCGCGAGTCCGAGTACGACGGGCCGCGCCCGCGGAGCGGGCTTTCGACCCAGCGAGCGGAGCTGTCTGCCACTTGCTACTTCGGGCTTGCCTCATCCGATCCGATCTGGTAAACCTCTCACCGGGTGCCCGCAGTGTGGTGCGGGTGGCGGTTGGTCTGGTTGGACCCGCACGGCGTTCGCCGCGCGGGCCAGCAGGACTCGTGCGGGGTGCACGGTCTGGGCTGTACCCAGAGCGGAGTTGTTTGCGTATGACCGCGGGGGCGGTCTGTTGTTGTTTGTCGGCGGCTCGCTGACAAGCGGTCATGTGATAGGGGTACGCGCCGTATGTCTATTCGTTGTTGCTTCTTTCCCGTCGCCCTGACTCTCCTTGCCGGGTCCGCCGCGGCGTTCGGCCAGGTTGCTCCCGAGACTGTGAGCCCCCCGGAACGCGACGCCGTCCGCGGGATCGACCGGTTCTTCCGCGACGGCTTCCCGTTCTTTGACGTCCGGCTGCAGACCGACTCCGAGTTGCCGACACCGACCACCATCGCGGCGAGCCAGACGTGGCTGAAGTCCGACGAGGCCGCGCGCCAGTCGGAGGCCTTTGCCTCGCTCCGGGCCGCTGTGCCCACGGTCAAGATGGATCTGCACAGCGTCTTTCAGACTCCCGACTTCGTCCGCTCCACCGAGGCCTTCCTCACTGCTGCTGCGGTGGGGCAAGATCCGCAGACGGTGGTCCGCGACTTCCTCGCGTCGTACACGGGACTGTTCGGGATCAACGACGCGGAGCTGGACCTGGCCCGCGTCTCTCGCGATTACCTCACACGCCACAATGGGGTGCGTCATCTCAGCTGGCAGCAGCAGATCGGTGGGGTTGAACTGTTTGGTGCAACCCTCAATGCGAACGTGATGCCAGATGGCCGGCTGATCAACATCGGCGGCACGATGATCCCACGCCCGGAAGCCGGGTTCGCCGTCAAGGCAAGGGTGCTCAACGAAACGGACGCGATCATGCGTGCTGCCGCCAACGTGGCGGTCCGCGTGAAGGGCACGCCCGCACGGATCTCCAACGAACAAGCCAGAGACGGGCGCACCTTCTGGACCGTCGACGGAATGCGGAAAGACTCCGCCGTCGTGACCCGCCCGAT
>JBMOHX010000369.1:0-4044 GCA_049317625.1 Phycisphaerales bacterium | reverse complement strand
CGATCTGGCTCGTCCGCAAGACCATCGAGACCACGCCCTCGTTCTTCCGTCGCGCCGGCTTCGGCGGCGCTGGCGTGTTGTTGGCGGTCGCGGGAGTCTGGTGGGCGGTCATTCAGACGGAGAACGCGAAGCACTCGTCGATCTGGAGGCCGTACTCGCGCGAGTTGTTGGACGAGGCAATCGCTTCGAACCAGGTGGTCGTCGTCGACTTCACCGCGAACTGGTGCCTCATCTGCAAGAGCCTCGAATCCGGAGTCTTGCACAGACCCACCGTGTTCAAGGAACTCTCCCGACCGGGGGTCGTGCCGATCAAGGTCGACCTCTCGAGCCTCTCCGATCCGGGCTGGCAGTATCTGAAGGACGACCTCAAGCAGGCGGGCATCCCGCTCCTGGTGATCTACGGTCCGGGCCTCGACAAGCCCGCGATGAGCAACGCCTATACCTCGCTCTGGGTGCTCGAAACCATGGCGAAAGCTGCAGTAACGAAGCAAGAGGCAGCCCGCTAGACGGGCAGGACCCGGGCCGGAGCAGTTGGGCCGTGTTCTCGTTCGGGTGTTTGAAGTTCACCCTGCACCCGTCCGATGACCCTTGCAGCGCCTCGGCCGGCCCATGGGACCATGGACGGCGTAGAATGTCGACGGAGCCAGCATGAATCGTCAGTACGTCCAACTCGTCGCCCTCGTGCTCCTGCTTGTGCAGGGCGCGGTGGCGTTGCTGGGCGGACCCGGCTCGAAGGCGTGCTTGGGGTGCCTCGAAGCGATTGCCGCGACTCCCGCGATTGACGAGGGTGACGAGCAGGGCTGCTGCTGCTCTGGTGGTGCGTGCGCGTGCTGCGGCACGCACGACGCTCAGCCCAAGGCACCCAAGCCCAACGACGACGGCAAATGCCCCTCCCTCGTCGCGGTGCCCGCGATGTCCGCCGACACCCTCCGGGCGGGTGTCGCCGTAGACGTGTCCGTCGCCCTTCTGCCTCCGGGGCTCGTGCCCCCCGTGCTGAGAGAGGCCGCGGCCCTCACCGCGTTCGGGGTTCCTCCCCCTGATCCAGATCCCGGCCCGGACTCTCCGCGCCTGGATTGCACGGTGCTCGTGATCTAGCTCGCCGAGACTCCCCGACCGCGATGACGCGGTCGGGCGCTGTGATTGCGCGATGGGCATTCGCCCGCCGCGGATACGTGCGTCCCCTCGGTGATTTCGGAGCAGATCATGAAAGCTGAACTGATCGTCGCGGCCTCCGCCGCGGCAGTGATCGCGGGGTGCCAGTCGCACCCGCGCGAGCCGCTCGACGTCGCGGCTCACATCGCGGCGTACGAGACGCGGACAGTCGCGGATGTCAGTGTCGCCGCTTTCGCCGCCGGTCTCGATGCGGCAGCGCCGGGGCGCATCGTCTTCGATGCCGCGGACGGGCTCACACTTGAAGAAGCAGAGGTTGTCGCGCTCGTCTTCAACCCCGAGCTGCGCGAGGCCCGCGCGATGGCCGGGGTCGCCGCGGCGGGGGCCGCGAACGCCGGCCGATGGGAAGACCCCATGGTCGACGTGTCGGTGGAACGCATGATCGCCGGCATGGAGAGCCCCTGGACCGTCATGACCGGGCTGGCCTTCACTCTCCCGATCACCGGTGTCCCCCAGCGGGAGAAGCAACTCGCAGAGGGCGAGCTCGGCGTCGAAGTCGCGAAAGCCGCGGTGATGGAGTGGGAGACTCGGAACCGGCTGCGGCGCGCGTGGGTCGAGTGGAGCGCCGCGAAGGAACGTATCGGCGTCGGAGAATCCCGCCTCGGTGAGCTCGAAGGCGTGTTGGCACTCACGGAGAAGATCGTGCGTGCGGGTGGCATGCAACGCGTCGAATCGCAGATGTTCCGCATCGAACGCGAGATGGTCGCCGCGGAACTCACGCGGGACCGGGGCGAACTCGTTTCAACTGAACTCATGATCCGCGCCGAGATGGGCCTTCCTCCCGGTAAGGGCCCGGAGCTCCTACCCCGCGTGGTGATCGCGAGCGGAGCGCAGGCCGCGGTGGAACGTCCGCACCCGAAGCTCGCGCTGGCGGAACTCGAGTATGAACTCGCGGAGCGTGCGATCGAACTCGAAGAGGCCAAGCAGTTCCCGTCGGTTGGGGTCGGCGCGGGCACCGGCAGAGACCGCGGCGACGCCCTGGTCTCGTGGGGCCTCACCATCCCGCTCCCCGTGCTGAACGCGAATCGCGAAGCGATCGCAAAGGCCGTCGCGGCTCGCACGCTCGAACGCGTGCGCTGCGAACGCGTTCATGAGGAGCTGACCATGCAGGCCGCGCAGGCCGCCGTGAAACTCGGGGCACGCCGGGCCGAGCGTGAGGCGTTCGAGATGACCGTGATCCCGCTGGTGGATGCGCAGGCCGCGGACATCGCGAAGATCACCGAGATCGGCCGCGTGGAACCGCTCGTCCTCCTCGATTCCGTGAATCGGCGCGCCGAGTCCAAGCTGCGAGTGATCGAGGCGAGGATGGAGGAATCGCTCGCCGCGGTGGACCTGATGGAAAGCACGTACGCGACCCCCGCGGTCGAGGAGGCCGTGAAATGAGCAAGGTCACAGCAAGCCTCGCGGATCTCTCCCGTGGCGAACGCGGCGTCTCCGTGCCGCGGCCGCCGGCGAGGTGGGGCACGCGCGTTGTTCTCCCCGCGGCGATCCTGCTCGCGGCGGCCGGACTCATCGCCTACTCCGCGCGAGACGCACTGCTGCCGGCCGATGCCGTGTGGATCGCGCCCGCGGTGATGAAGCAGGTCGCGGCCAGTGGCCAAGCGGGTGAACGCCCCGGTGCCGCGGCGATCGTTCAGGGCCCCGGACTCGTGGAACCATCGCCCTACGCGGTCACGATCCCCGCGCTCGAAGAGGGCGTCGTGAAGGAAGTGCTCGTGCTCGAGGGCGACCAGGTACGGGCCGGGCAGGTCGTCGCGACACTGGTCGCAGAGGGCGCGGTGCTCGAAGTCGACCGCGCCAAGGCCGAACTCGAAGCCAAACGCCTTATGGCGATGCGTGCCAAGGCGCAGCTCGCATCGGCGAGTGCGCGAGTGGAGCAGGCGACGACCGAGCTCAACCGAATGACCACGCTGCTCGACGCGGGAGGCGCAACCCCCGGCGAGGTCGCACAGGCTCGCGCGGAACTCAGCGTGATGCAGCGCGAATCGGAGGCGATGGACGCCGAGGTGCGAGCGGTCGAGGGTGAGTTGGGCCCCGCGGCGGTGATGCTCCGCGAGGCGGAGTTGAAGCTCGGCAGAATGACCATCACCGCGCCTTGTGACGGCATCGTGATGAGCCGCGCGATCGAACCCGGGATGCGCATCTCGATGGGTCCGGGGAGCGACCCGAAAGAGAGCGGTGTCATGCGGCTGTACGATCCAAGCCACTTGCAGGTAGTGGTCGACGTTCCCCTCGCCGACGCCGCGGCAGTTGAAGTGGGGCAGTCAGCCGAGGTGTCGACCGAGGCGCTCGCGGGTCGGCACTTCGATGGCAGAGTCGCCCGCGTCGTCCACGAGGCCAACACCGCGCGGAACACTGTGCAGTTCAAGATCGAACTCGAAGCCCCGGACCGTGTGCTCAAGCCCGGGATGCTGATGCGGGTGAAGATCAAGACGACACGCACCGTGCCGGCTGGGTCGGAGCCCGTCGCGCAGACGGAGAACGAGGGCGAGTCAATGGTCGTTCCCAAACTCGCCGTGCGCGGCGAGGGCGAGTCCGCTTGGGTGTGGGTTGTGACGGGCGACGGGCGAGCGACCTCCGCAGAGCGACGCACCGTGACGTTGCGCGGTGACGACGAAGAAGGGTACGTGGTGGTGACGGCGGGCCTGCGACCGGGCGAGCGCGTGATTGTGGATGCGCCGGCTTCACTCACGGACGGCAAGCGAGTGAAGGTGTTGGGCGAACGACTGCCCGGGGGTGGCGAGTGAACACGTTGAACAAGAGGAGCGACATGGCTCTGATCGAGTGCAGGAAGTTGACGAAGCAGTACCGCAAGGGGTCCAACGTGATCACGCCACTCAGCGAGCTGGATCTCTCCATCGAACCAGGCGAGTT
>JBMOHX010000368.1:0-4063 GCA_049317625.1 Phycisphaerales bacterium | reverse complement strand
TCGCACTCGTCGGGGATGCCGTTGAAGTTCGCGTCGGTGCTGCGGGACATCAGGATGTCTTCCGCGTCGCTCAGCCCGTTGCCGTTCCAGTCCGCCGCGGGCGCTTCCGCTC
The DNA here is from genome assembly GCA_049317625.1 of Phycisphaerales bacterium. Lineage (GTDB taxonomy): Bacteria > Planctomycetota > Phycisphaerae > Phycisphaerales > UBA1924 > JBEIUO01. The sequence continues at coordinate 3,951 of JBMOHX010000368.1, read as the reverse complement.
CCGGCCCAATCACCGCCGACAGCGCCACCGTCGCGGCGGATGCCCGGCCATCGGTGGGTGTGATGTCGCACGTCACCGTGTCGCCCTCTTGGAACAGGTCACGCTTCAGCACGTCAGACGCCGCCGCGTAGGTCACATCCCGCACGACAGTCCCGTTCACCTTCCACACATACTGGAAGCGCACGACGTCGTAGTCGAGATCGTCCAGGATCGGATCGGCGGTCACCAGCGCCCGGATCACGCCGCCTTCGACCGGTGCGGCGGGCTCAAAGGCCGCGGTCACCGCCGAAGGTGCCCGGTTGAACTCCGCTGTGCGTGCGGCGCGCAGTTCAAACGGAGCGTCCACGAGCATCACACCATTGACATCGATCTTGACCCGCCATGTGCCCAGCACATTGTTCGCGCCGGTAAAGGTCATCGCTGGCGACCAACCCCAGTACGAGTTGGGGTAGAAGACCGTGTTGCCGAAGTTGATTGTGCCAGAGTCGTAGGCCTGGGTGCCCGCTGGCCGGAAGACCCGGACCCGGGCCGTGGAGGCCACCGGCAGACCAAAGAGGTTGAACGTCATGTGGAGCGGATCAGTACGGGCAATCTGTCCGCTGTGCGGAAGCTGAAACATGGGCGCACTGGCTGGGTTGGTGTAAGACGTCGCGAAGTCGAAGACCCGTGTAGTCGCTGGCAACGCGGGCTGAGCGACCCACCCGCTCTCGCCGGGATTGCACGTCCCGGTGAAGGGCTCTTCGAGCGTCCCAGCGCGGATGAACTCCAGGTGCAGGTGCGGTCCATTGGAGAATCCACTCGAGCCCGTCAACCCGATCTGCTGACCGGCCTTGACGCTGTCGCCCACCGCCACAGCGACGCTGTTGCGCTTCATGTGCCAGTACATGACGATCCGGCCAAAGCCGTGATCGATCACCACGAAGTTCGCGGGCGAGCACTGCTGGGTGCACGCATTGCGATCCTGATTGCCATCCTGCATCGCCACCACGACGCCATCATCCGCGGCATAGATCGGAACACCCAGGTCCATCGTCTCGAAGCCGCGGATACCCGAGTCATGTCCTCGGTGCCCGTCGTACGTGTAGTTGCCGCAGTTGAAGTCCCGGACCGAGTTCGCGGCTGGATCCAGGTCGACGTTGTACGCGCTGAGTGTGTCGATACCAGCGTTGCCAGCGTGCGGGAAGAAGCTCCACTTGGGCGGCGCGGTGCGTTCGCCGTACGCGGGTGCTTCGGAGAGCGGGCCGTGGGTCGCGACGTACGCCGCGATCAGTTCCTGCACCAGCACCCGATCTTCCTCCGTGATGCAGTTCTCGTGCCGGTGCGCGCCCGGTGACATCCCTGCGAGCTGACTCAGTCGTCCAGCGCCGTTGGGCGGACCCGCGTGGTGATGCTGAGCAAGTGTCGGGGAAGCGAACGCCACAAGGCCAGTGAGCATGCTGAGATACAGTTTCATCGCGAGTCTCCAGGTGCAACTCTTTCCCACCCGCCCGAAGCCGCCGCGCGCCCTCGAAGCAGGATCTCGCACTCCAGGCGTAAGCCGTCGACTGCGGCGCAAAGCTGGCGTCCGAAAATCGAGGTTGGCTCAGCTGCATTGACCCTGGAGGGGTCGAGGGATGTAGCCACGGGTGGCGCGACGCGGCTTTGAGCGTCGCGGAACCCGTGGAAGTCGGTTGATTCTCGATCTTGCCCCGAAGGGGCAGAGGAGTTGCGGGTGCCCGAAGGCGATCGGTTGAGAAGATCCCGATTCGATCGGAGGCTCCGCTGCGCTCCGGAGCAGGTGAGCATGAAACACTTCCCACGGGCGTCGCTCGATGACTCGCTCCACCGGCCCGGCTACTGGCGATCAGGCCTATAGCTTGAAGAAGCACGACCTCACCGTCCGCGAGCGCGGGCCTGCGCCGAACCCACTACCGCGCCGCAGGCGGCACGCTCACCCCAAGCATCCGCCTCGCCTCGGTCAGCATGAGTCGATCATCTCCATCCAGCGGCGGAGTAGTCAATGCCGCGGGAATCGCGGCGAGAGCGGCCTTCGCCTCTTCGTTCCGCCCGAGTCGATGCAGGCACATCACGAGCACCGCGTGATCACCGGCGGATGGATCCCTGGTGAAGCCGTCCGAGCGCTGGGACGTCAGCCCGACCCGCACGAGCGCCAGTGCATCGTCGACCCGACCGGCCCGAAGCAGTGCGACGGCCAAGGTGTTTGCCAACGCGCCGTTCTTGGGGTTCGCTTCTGCCACCGATCGCTGGGCGTCCGCCGCTCTCCCCGCCCAGTCCGTGCGAAGCCCCGGCGTCTTCACGAGGTTCCAGACGAGCACGTTGACCTGCGAGGGAGTCTTCTTGCCCAGTGTCTCTCGATCGAACATGCGACCCGCGAGCTCTTCCGCCTCCGCATTGAGCCCTGCCCGCGTCAGCGCCCGCAGCAACTGAGGCTCCGCAGAGGCGGGCGCGGGGACGGCAGCCGCGGCCCGGCGCGATGCTGCCAGCGCGAGCTCAATCTCCTCGCGCGTCTGTCCTTCGCCCTCCAAAAGAACGAACGAGCAGAACGAGGCGGTTTCCGCGTTCATCCCCAGTGCGCCCTCGCGTGCAAGATGCACGCGCACTTCCCGACGAGCGTCTTCATATCGGCCGAGTTCCATCAGGATGAGGCACACGCGCCAGAGCGCCGTCGAGGTGTAGGACGAGCCAGCGCCTGAAGCCACTGCGATTCGCGCGAGACAATCGCCCATTGCCGCCAGCGCTTCCTCACTCCGCCCCTGGAGGTACAGGCAATACCCCAACCATGAGCGCTCCAGATGCAGATAGTGATGATCAGGATCGAACCGCTCCATCGTTGCGATGCACTCACGGAGCAACTTCTCGGCGCGTGCCAACGACTCGGCGGGCGAGAGCTCTGGGTCAACGCCCTGGCAGAGTTGGAACGCCACCCTGTACGGAAGGAAGCCGTAGGCCTGCTCGGGGATCCGAGGGAGGCGTCTGAGGTGCTCGAGGTTCTGTTCGTGCAACCGGTGCAGGATGAGCTTGGTCACACCGGGAGTGGTGCGACCGCTCTCGAACGTGATCGCCAGATTCGAAGACCAATACCACACCATGTACGCCGCGGGGTCTTCCGGAGGGCACAGCAGCGAGCGCAAGCGAATGAACTCGAGCATCGCGGGACCGGCATCGGGCGAGCCGGCTGCCAGCGTGTCCTGCAGTCTCGCCATCGCTTCCAGCAACGGACTCTGCTCGGCCGAGAGCGCGCGGGCAAGTACGGCCCGGGTCACGGGCGCTGCGCCGACCCTCTTGCACCACTCGGCGGCTTTCGTCTCCCACCGCGCGGCATCCTCGGGTCGCCCGATCGCCGCGTACGCCTGGGCCGCGCGCTCCGCGAGATTGTTCGCGTACTCCGCGTACCCCGGTATGCCCTCGAGCGGGCCGATCGATCGCTCGAGCAGCTCCACGGCCGCGCCGGGATTGCCCAGCAGAAGCTCGATCTCCCCGCGATAGGCCTCCGTCAGCCTGACCACCCAGTGATCCGGCGGCAGCACTCGTCCCACCGCCACGCCCCACTGCGTGGCGGCCTCCAGCGCGCGCGGGTAGTCGCCGAGTTCTCGAACTGCTCTCACACGGAACTCGCGGACCAGGGCCACGTCGGAGTTTGTCTCGGGCAACACCTCCAGGTACAAACCGAGCGCACGATCAAAGAGGTCAATCGCCACGCGCGAGTAGGCGTCGGGGTCGTTCGCGAACTTCCGGCGCCAACCGGTGTCGATGCCCCACCGTACCAGCATGTTCACAGCCGCGATGTATCCCGGCTCATCGGGCCGGATCTGGGTGCGGATGGCATGCTCGCTCGCGGCGGCGACCCCGTGCGCTCGGGCCTCGTCCAGTTGTCCCCAGATCACGCCGGTCGCCCGCATCGATTCGAGCGTGGTTGACACCACCGGATGCGACGGACTGAGAAGCTCCCGG
>JBMOHX010000367.1:0-4064 GCA_049317625.1 Phycisphaerales bacterium | reverse complement strand
TCGGGAGGGAATGCCGCGCACGGCGGCACCGGGCGCGGAGCGGCCCTACTTGCGGGGCCCGGGGGTCGCGATCGTCTTGTTGCGTTCGCGCCTGGGCACGGAATCCCACACGCGAGCCGTTCCGTCCCACCCCGCGGTGATCACGCGTGTTCCGTCCAGGCTGAATGCGGCCGAGCTCAACTCGAGCTTGTGCCCGTTCAGCACTGCCACTTCCTTCCCGGTGATCGCATCCCAGACCTTCGCCGTTCGGTCCCAGGAAGCAGTGACTACCCGCTCGCCGTCGGGGCTAAAGGACGCTGCGCTGACCGAGTCCATGTGCCCGCGCAAATCCGCCACTCTTTGCCCGGTGCTCGAGTCCCACACGATCGCCGTCGAATCCCAGGACGCGGTGACCACGCGCGTTCCATCGGGGCTAAACACGGCTGAACGCAGTTCTTGCTTGTGCCCAGTCAACACTTGGGTTTGCCGCCCGCTCATGGCATCCCACAGGATCGCCGTGCGGTCGTCGGATGCCGTGACCACCCGCTTCCCGTCTGGGCTGAACGCCGCCGCACTCAACCCGCGCGTGTGCCCGCTCAGCACGACCAGCACCTTCCCACCCTTCGCGTCCCAAACCCTCGCGGTGCCGTCACGCGACGCCGTAACAACGAGCGCCCCGTCGGAGCTGAACGACGCAGAACGCAACCCGTCGGCGTGTCCCCGCAGCGCGTGGACCTGCGTCCCCTCGCTTGCATCCCAGATGATCGCAGTCCCGTCGTTCGATGCCCCGACGACCTGCTTCCCGTCAGGGCTAAACGACGCCGCGGTCAACCGGCCGTAGCGCCCCTTTAGCACCACAGGGTCGTCCAAGCCCGACGCGTCCCAAACCCTCGCGCCGGACTCCGACGCTGTGACCACTCGCTTTCCATCGAGGCTGAACGATACCGCGATCAGCACGCCCCCGCCCCCGTCCAGCGTCGCCACTGCCTTCCCGGTGCTCGCGTCCCAGACCTTCGCGGTACCGTCGCCCGACGCCGTGACCATCCGCTCGCCATCCGGGCTGAGGGACGCGAAGGTCGCGATGCCGTCGGGCCCTGCTACGACAACCCCTTCGTAATGCCTGCTCAAATCCCACAACCTCGCCGTACCGTCCCACGACGAGGTCACCAAACGTGTCCCGTCCGGGCTGAACTCTGCTGCGGTGAGCCCCCGCGCACTCCACGAACTCAGGAGCAACTCCTGTCGCACGGACAACTCATCCTTGTTCAAGAACTCGACCTTCGGCACCCTCGCAACCGCGTCCAACCACTTTTCGTGCCCGGGCAGCACAGCCACTTGTTTTCCGCTGCTCACGTCCCAGACCCTCGCAGTGCTCTCCAACGAAGCCGTGACCACGAACCTTCCGTCCGGGCTGAACGATGCCGAGTTCATAGGTTCGGACCCCGTCAAAGCCGCGATCTCCGAGCCGCTGCTCGCGTCCCAGACCTTTGCGGTGTCGTTACCGGATGTCGTCACGACCCTCGCTCCGTCGGGGCTGAAGGACGCCGTGTTGACCCACCACTTCGGGTTCCCACGCAACACCGCGACTTCGATCCCAGTCTTCGCGTCCCACACCCGGGCCGACCCGTCTTTGGAGGCGGTCACCACACGCGTCCCGTCAGCACTCACGGACGCGGTCACAACCTCGTCCGAGTGCTTGCTGAGCACCGACAGTTGCGCTCCGCTTACGGCATCCCACACGCGCGCCGTTGAGTCACCCGACGCCGTGACCACCAGCGTCCCATCGGGGCTGAACACCGCCGAGTTCACGCGCACGCCGTGCCCGCGCAGGGCTACCTCTTCCCGCCCGGTGCGTGCATCCCAAATCCTCGCTGTTCCGTCGTTCGAAGCGGTGACCACCTCCGTTCCGGAGTGGTCGAACGCAGCCGCTTTCACGGAGGCCTGATGCCCCTTGAGCAGGGCCAGTTTCGCCCCGGTGATCGAATCCCACACGATGCCCGTTCCATCGTTCGACGCGGTCACCACCCGAGTCCCGTCCGGGCTGAACGAGGCCGTGTTCACATAGCCCTGATGTCCAACAAGCACCAGCAGTTGGTTCCCGCCACGCGCGTCCCACACCCTCGCGGTTCCGTCCCAGGACGCCGTGACCACCCTCGCTCCGTCAGGACTGAAAGACGCTGTGTTCACCCACCCCTCATGCCCGCGGAGCACCGACTGGCTGGTGTCGCAGCGAGATTCGACGTACCCCCACTCCCACCGCCTGAGCCTTTCGGGGGCCTGCGCGAGCAACATCCTCGCCTTGCTCCATTCCCCAGATTCAACCGCAGCGCCAGCCCCGATCACCGCGGCGAAGTAGGCGTTGAGTTCCGCACGCTCGGTTTCGCGCTGCGCGAACGCCCTGGCGCGTTCGGCCTCGGCAGTCGCGCGCTTGGCTCGGAGAGCTTCTTCCTGGGCGAAGGCGGTCGCTCTTTCGGCATCGGCGGTTGCCGACTGAGCCAGCTTGGTTTGCTGCTGGGCGTGTTCCTTTGCTCGCAGGGCTGTGATGCTGGCAAGCTGGGCCTGCTCCGCTTCGTGCTTGGCCGCGGCACGAAGGCCTGATTCTCGCCAGAGAAAGAACCCGATGATCGACGCGACGACGATGGCCAGAACAAGCGCGGCGGACAGCGCCTTCCGCCAGAACTCCAGTTTCTTCGTACGCGCGTGCGCCGCTCGGTCCGCGTCGACTTGGGCGATCCGCAGGGATCGAGACTTGTCGATGTTGGCAACGCGCTGCGCCAGCTGCGCCGCCGTGATCTCCCGCTTCTCGGCTTCGGTTTGCGTGGCTGCGAGGATGTCCGCCCACAGCAAGTCGTCGTCTATCGGCTTGAGGCTGGGGCTGGGCGGCCACTCGGCCTGAAAGTCCCCGACCACGAGCTGATACAGCAACACGCCGAGAGCAAACACGTCGTCCTTCGGCGTCGGCGTCTTCCCTCGTTTGCGCTGAGGCGACATGTACGGAAGACTGCCCGCGTGGATGAGTGACTCCTCCGCTTTGCCCTCGTCGGTAAATCCTCTCCTGCTGCGTCTCACCTGTTCGAGCACATCGGCATCGGTAATCCTCGCGAGGCCGAAATCCATGAGCCGGGGGAGCGGACGCTGGTCGCCGTCCAGGTCGATGAGGATGTTCTGCGGCTTCACGTCGCGGTGAACGACGCCCGCGACGTGGGCCGCCGCGACCGCGCTGGCGGCCAGCGCGAACAAACGCAACCGCTCCTCCGCGATGACCTTTCCGAGCCCACCTTGGCGTTCCGCCCATTCGTCCATCGCCCCTTGCTCGGCGTAAAGCGTCGAGAAGTAGTACGGCGGCGAATCCAGGTGCGGGTTCTCGAGTCGGGCGAGGTCGCCGCGGCTGGGGAGCTTTCTGTTGAGTTCGTCGACGATGGCCAGCTCACGCTCCATCGACTTGATCCTGCGGTCGTCCAGGCAGAACTTGAAGACGTGACGCGTGCCTCGACGCTCGTCGATCGCGAGCCAGACCTCCCCGAAGCCCCCGGGGCGCAGCGACTCGATCAGCCTCCACCCTTCGTTGTGTGGGATCAGCTCACCGGCCTTGGGCCGCCAAGCCATCCGTTCGCGTTCGCCGCCGAGCTGCTTGACCTCCACCCTATCGATGTGGCCTGCAACGACAACTTTCTGTGCGTCGATCGGGCCGCTCTTCGGGTTGCTCTCCTGATCTCCCATGTGGCTGCATGCTCGCTACATGTGCAGTGTGTCGATCCGCTTCGCGACGACAACTTTCTCGGCCTTGATCGTCCCAACGAGCGACCCGGCCGGGCCGCGGCCTCGCTCTTTGAGAAGTTCTTCGAGCTTCTGCACCAGCACGTCGTCGTCCTTGAGGCGAGCTTCGACGGCCGCGGACAGCTGCTCGTTAGCCGGGGCGTGTTCCCAGCCCATCCACTTCTTTGCTTGCTCCCACGTGTCTTTGACAATCCCCGGTGCCGCGTCCTTCGCCGCGTCGAGCGCCAAAGCCACCACCGCCGATGTGATTGAAGCAAGCGTGATCGGATCCATCTTCCACCCTCCCTTTCTGAGTTGAGCCAAAGCGT
>JBMOHX010000366.1:0-4081 GCA_049317625.1 Phycisphaerales bacterium | reverse complement strand
ATTTTCTGCCTGGGCGCGAACCCTCGCACCATCCGCGAGGAGGGGGAGGGGATGGTAGGCCATCTCTCCCCACGAGTCATCCGCGGGGACGAGAATGTCTCCCCGCGTTCGTCACGGCACTCCGAAGAGTCCACATTTAGTGCCGGAAAGTAATACGGGCCTTGGAGAGATCGTAGGGAGAAATCTCGACGGTCACCCGGTCGCCGGGCAGAATACGGATGTAGTTCATCCGCATCTTCCCTGACACGTAGGCGAGCACCTCGGACTTCTGCTCGTTGGGGAGACGGACCTTGAACATGGCATTCGGAAGCGCTTCCGTCACCACCGCCTCGAACGTGAACTTATCGTCCTGCTTTGCCATGAGTCTCCTGGTCGAACTCCGCGCTGCGGGACGGACAAGGTCCGCCCCTCCACCACTTCAAAGCATAGCCCCGGACGCGCGGAGCGCGGGGGACAAAGTCGTCGGGGAGGGCCGGATCCCGGCACCCTCAGGACGATGCGTTCAGAATCGCGGACCCTTGAGCTTCGGCCCCTTGCCGTCGTCACCGCCCAAGAAGCCCGAGTAGTTCCGCATCAGCAAGTTCGCCTCGACTCGCTGGAGGAAGTCCATTGTCACTGAAACGACGATGAGCAGGCCCGTGCCGCCAAGGAACTGCGTCACGGTAAAGTCCACGTGCATGGCCTTGTTGATGACCGTGGGCAGAATGGCCAGCACCGCCAGGAACCCGGCTCCGACGAACGTCAGGCGGGACATGACCGTTTCGAGGTACTCGGCAGTGCGGGGCCCGGGGCGGAGCCCGGGGATGAACGAGCCGTGCTCCTTGAGCTGCTTGCTCATGTCCTCCGGGTTGAACTGTACCGTGATCCAGAAGTACGAGAAGAAGTAGACCACGATGATGTACACGATGACGTAGAGGTACGCGCCTTGGTCGAAGTTGGATCGCAGGAACCTCGTGGTCGCCTCGAGCCAGCCGCCCGACCAACCCGGGTTGCCCTGGATCATCGTGTCAATCTGGGAGAAGATCACCGAGGGGAAAATCATGAGACTCGAGGCGAAGATGATGGGCATCACACCGCCGTGGTTGATGCGGAGCGGCAGGTAGCTCTTCTGGCCGCCGATCACCTTGCGTCCCTTGGTGTGCTTGGCCTGCTGGATCGGGATCCGGCGCTGCGCGACGGTCATGAGCACCGCGCCACTGACCACCAGCACGAACCCGGCCAGAAGCAAGAGCACAGCCGGCCAGCCCAGCTTCTGGGCGTTGGACGGGTCGAAGTTGCGGACCACGTTCATGATGGCACCCGGCATACCGGTCAGGATGCCCGCCATGATGATCATCGAGACGCCGTTGCCGATGCCGTGCCGGTCGATCTGCTCGCCCAACCACATGAGGAACATGGTGCCAGCCGTCACGCACATCGCGGCCATCACCCACCACAACGGGTTGGCCGACCACTCCGGATAGACGAGTCGCTGCTGGGACATGAACACCAGCCACCCGCCGCCCTGCACCAGGCAGAGGACGACCGTGGCGTACCGGGTCCATTCCATGATCTTCTGGCGGCCGGTGGGGCCTTCTTCCTGGAGGGCTTTGAGCTGCGGGACCACGGTGCCCAAGAGCTGGAAGATGATGCCCGCCGTGATGTAGGGCATGATGCCCAGGCCGAAGATCGTTGAGCGCGAGAGCGCTCCGCCGGAGAACATCGCGACGAAATCGACGACCTTGCCGATCGCGCTCGAGTTCGTCTGGCTCTGCATGTAGTCTTCGAGCATCGCCTGGTTGACACCCGGGATGGGGATCCAGTGGCCGATCCGGAAGACCGCGAGCATCCCCAAGGTGAAGAGCACCTTGTTCCTGAGTTCGGCGATCTTGAAGACGTTCAACAACGTCTGGAGCATTGGTTCTTTCCTCGGACGACCCGCGGGACTTCATTCGCTGGGGAGCAACTCGGGCTTGAACAAATCGGGCCGCACCCGAATCCCTCCGGGATTCGTCGCGGCCCGCGTGTACCCGCGTTGTCCGACACCTGAGTCGCGGCGCTGCAGGGAACTACAGTAGGCCGGAACAACTACGCCGACTCGGGGCGTTGGCTTACGCCTTCGCCTCTCCACCCTTGGCCTCTCCACCCTTGGCCTCTCCACCCTTGGCCTTGCCGCCCTTGGCGGGCTTGGCCGCGGTTTCGTCAGCCGCGGGGGCAGGGGGAGGAGCAACGACCTTCGCCTTGGAGCCGCGCTTGAGCTTCTTGGTGAGGTTCTTGGGGGAGCGGTCTTCGGAGTTGCGGTCGATGCCACGGACCTTATCGCGACGCGTGCCGGTCTCGTTGACCTTGCCGCCGGCGGTCTCGATCGCCTTGCGAGCAGGGCCGGTGACGCGGGAGGCGTCGACGTCGAGCTTGACCGTGAGGGCCTTGGCCTTGCCGAGGTGGCCGAGGATCTTGAGATCGCGGCTGGTATCGCGGACCAGACCTGCCTTGATCAGGGTCTCGGGGTTCACGCTGCCACCCGACGAGAACATCGGATGGCTCACGATGTCGACGAGGTTGACGGACCAGAACTGGACCTTGAACTGGGCGTTGGTGAAGCCGAACTTCGCCAGGCGGCGGAAGTAGGGCATCTGACCGCCTTCGAAGGCCTTCTTGGCGGAGGTGCCCGAACGGCTGCCCGCGCCCTTGTTACCGCGACCCGACTGCTTACCGTGGCCGCTGCCTTCGCCGCGACCGACGCGCTTGCGCTTCTTGTTCGCGCCGGCGAGGGCGGTGATGTCGTTGATCATCATGACTGAAATCTCCTATCTCTATCGATCGTCGGGCTTAGCCGGCCTTGGGAGCCCCACCGCCACCGGGACCGCCCTGGCCACCGCCGTGGCCGCCACCCTGTCCACCACCGCCACCTTGACCGCCGTCGCGACCGCGGCCACCGCCGCCGCCGCCACGGCGCGGGCCGCCACGGCCCTTGCGCTCGTCGCCGAGGGTGTTGACGGGACCGCGCTTCTTCTCACCCTTGGGGGCGGCGGGCATGAATCGCTTGCCGCGTTCGATCTTGACCTGGATATCGGTGGGACCGAGGTCCAGGCCGCGGAGGGCGGCGACGGCCTCGGGCTGCTTGAGCTGGGCGAGTCCTTCGAAGACGGCCTTGACGACGTTGCGCTTGTTGGTGGAGCCGAAGCACTTGGTGATGCAATCGGTGACGCCCGCGATCTCGAGGATCGAGCGGACGGTACCACCGGCGACGACGCCGGTACCGGGAGAGGCGGGGATGAGTCGGACCTTGCTGGCGGAGAACTTCCCTTCGACCTGGTGGGGGATGGTGGTTCCGGCCATGGGGATGCGGATCATCGCCTTCTTCGCGTACTTCTGGGCCTTCTCGACGGCCTGGGGGACTTCGTTGCTCTTGCCGTAGCCGAAGCCGACCTTGCCGCGACGATCGCCGACGATGACGAGAGCGCCGAAGGAGAATCGGCGGCCGCCCTTCACCGTGGAGGAGGTGCGGTCGACGCCGACCGTGTGGGAATCAACAGAACTGGACTCGTCGAGGATCTCGGTCATGGTCGTTCCCGGGAACTGAGCGGGGGGTTGTGGCCCGCGGTGCGAGGATGCGCTGAGTGGATGCTTAGAACTGGAGACCGGCTTTGCGGGCCGCTTCGGCGAGGGCCTTCACGCGCCCGTGGTACTTGAACCCGCCTCGGTCGAAGACGACCTTCGAAACACCGGCGGCGACGGCCTTGGCGGCGAGCTTCTCGCCGACGCTGGCGGCCGCGGCTGAGTTGCCGGTCTTCTCGAGGGTAACGTCCTTGTCGTTGGTGGAGCAGGAGACGATGGTCTTGCCCTCAAGGTCGTTGATGATCTGGGCGTAGATGTGGTTGAGGGACTTGTAGATGGCCAGGCGCGGGCGAGCGGAGACGCCGATGATGGAGCGGCGGATCCGGACGCGGCGGCGGGACCTTCGGGTGTCTTTGGCGACGTTCTTGTTCATAGCGTTGCGCTCTTGTGCGGGGTGCTTGGTCGGTTCGTGCGGGCGGCGGTGCGTTAGGAGCCGAACTGCTTGCCCTGCTTGCGGCGGATGGTTTCGGTGGTGTACTTGATG
>JBMOHX010000365.1:0-4088 GCA_049317625.1 Phycisphaerales bacterium | reverse complement strand
GCCTCCGCTCCTGGAGCGTCGCCCGCACCGCGTACGACTCTCTCCGCTTCGCGCTCGCCCAGGGCCGCGTTCCGCCGCTCTTCGACGAGCGTGCGCCCGCGACCCGCTACCAGGGCACCCGCCTTCAGCGCGGCCTGATGGAAGAGTGGCAGCTCGAGTTCGGCGGGATCCGCCAATTGTGGGACTGGGAATCCCTGGACTGGGACTACTCCGTCGCGACCGACTTCTTCCCACCCGGCGCGACCAATCCCGACGGTTCCGCGGTGGAGTACCTTCCCCAGGCACCCATCGTCCGTCGGCACAGCTACTACGACAACTTTCTCCGCCGTTTCTTCGACACCCGCGATTTCGGGGACACCTTCGGCGCGTACGGCCGGTTCGGTCTCGAGTCACTGCTGGAACTCAACGCGTTTCGTACACGCAACGACCTCGCAACGCTCTCACCGCTCGAATCCACGATGGCGGCCCGCGACAACTCGTTCCCCTCCAACGGCACGGTCTCGGGCAGCGTGCGGTTCGACCCGCTCCGCAGCAACCGCCCCGAGACCGAGCGGCTCTTCGCGGTCGACCGCGTCGAGAACGCAAACCCCAACACCGCGCGGCCCGACGGCAAGGCCGACCTCGAAGACCTTCACCTGTCGCGCACGGACGTTCGTCAGTTGCTGACCACCATCAGCGGCAGCCGTCTGCTCCGCCCCGCTTCGGGCGTCGACCCCAAGAACCTGCTCGCCGGCAGCTTCTCCGATAACGGTGATCCCGAGCTTCGTCAGTCGCCCGACACCTACCTCGCTCCTCTGCACAAGCGCCTCGACTCACACACCCTCCTTGTCACGTGGGTCGGCCCCACCGGTTCGCCCCCGGCACCGTCCGTGAGCGCTCTGCTCCAGCAGCGCCGCTTCAACGCTCGCAAGGCCGCGCAGGTCGCGACCGAGTCCCTCTTCCAGGTCTACTCCCGATTGCTCGACGGTACCCCCAGGTACCGGTTGGAAGATCCTGCCGATCAGCAGAACGCGGACAACGCCCTGCGCACGGCCATGTGGTTCGACCCCGGAACCGGCCAGCCCGCGAACGAGTTCAACACCGCCTTCTACGGCGGCAAGGGCCCCGAGGCCATGCTCCGCGCCGCCGGCCACATGGCGGTCAACGCGGCGGACATGCGGGACAGGGATCGCCGCTTCGTCCTCGCGCCGGTCGCCGGACAGGTCACCGGCGAGAGCCTGTTCGAACTCGCCAACCCCGACCCGGACCGCTACCTCATCTCCGCCCGTCCCTCCGTCGTTCTCGAAACCGAAACCATCGAGTCGACCGTCGCACAGTTCACCACCTACTCGAATCCGATTGGTGGCGTTGAGGGCGGCGTCATCATCGCGAACAACGGCCTCGGCCGCGCCGACCAGAACGGCTCGTCCGTGCGCTTTGAGAAGGAAGCGAACATCCTCTACCCGGCGGCCAACTCGCCCGCGAATCCTACAAACGATTTCGCGGTGAGGTTTGATGCTCCGGTGCGTATCGCAAAGACGATCGTCTCGCCCCCCTCCGCGGACTACGTCCCACCGTCGGGTGGAGCCGTCGAGCAGCTCAAACTCTTCGGCGTCGAGCCCCAGCCCTTCATCACCCAGGTCGCTGTCTTCACGACGTACGTCGATCAACCGACCCCCTCCGAGGGCCCGGGCCAGAACGCCAATATCAACGGCCGCGTGAACCCGACCGACTTCAGCCCCGTCTGGGACCCGGCTGGCGGCACGCCCTATCCGAACCCCGACTTCGTCTGCCGTGTGCTCGCCTTCCGTGTCGTCAATCCCTTCGACACCAAGCTCGACTACCACTACCTGAACCGCTGCTACATCCGCTTCGGCAACCAGGTCTTCCGTCTCCGGCAGCGCGTCCCCACCGAGCGCCTGCGGGTCGATGTCTCGATCCCCGACGATCCGACGGACCCCGAGGATCAGCGCCTCTCCATCGAGCCCTTCGGCAGCCGCGTCTTCTACGCGATCGCCACCCCCGGCGTGGGAGTCACTCCCTGGGCCGTCGCCGCCGCACGCTTCCCCAGCGGCGTGAGCGCCGCGGAACTTCGCGCTTCAGTGGAGACCACGCTCGGCGGCACCGGCAATCCCGCCGCGATTGACCGGGTCAACGGCCCCGTGCTGATCTCCGAGATCGACATCACGACCAACACCGAACTCGCGTTCCCCGGTTTCTTCTTCGACGGAGCCCCAGCCCTCTTCGCCAACCTGTCGGCCGAAATCTGGCGCGAGCCCGAGATGCTCCAGCCCTCGGACCCCAATCCGTTCGGAGCACTGAACGTCACCCGCCACCAGCTGCTGGACCGGATGCGGCTCCCGTCCATCGCTGAAAACCCGAGCCTTGCCCGTGATGGATACCAGATCCTCCACCAGGGCACCCGCCTCCTCAACGCCAACGTGCCCATCGAAGGTACCAGCGATGATCGCGATCGGCCCTACGCGGTCACGTTCTTCGCAGGCTACTCACGCCCCATCGACCCCGCGCTCTTTACCTACATCGGCACCGACCCGCCCGCGGGAGTGCCCGACGGTGCCCTTCCCGCCTACTGCATCGAGCCCAAAGACGCGAACTTCCGCGCCGTCAACTTCACCTGGAACTTCTCAACCCCACCCAACGCCGAGTTCCTCGTCCGAAACCGCATGGACGTCACGCAGTTCAACAACAGCGACGTCTCGCTCGACAACGGCCTCTGCGGCGCCAGGGCCCTGAGCGCCTGGGTCCAGTACATGACGGCGAACGGCAACTCCGTCGGGAATCGCCACATCCTCCACAGCCTCGCGATCAACCCGAAGGGCCCGCAGATTCCCTACGACTTCGGCGGCCGTGTCGGCTTCCCCACGTCGAACTTCACAGAGATCAAGATCCGCTCCATCGCCGACCCGCGCCGCGCCCCCATCAACACCTTCGGCGCTGACGCCGCGACGACGATCCGCAACGCGACCGCGTTCGCAACCCTCAGCCGCGTCACCCTCCCGCCCGCACGGTCGGACCTCGCCGGTGACCGCTTTACCGGCAACATCCTGCCGTCGAAGCCCACCGACCTTCTCACGCCCCTGGCCTTTGGCCCCGCCTTCAACTACCAGTTGTCGCTCGCGCTCACCGAGCCCGAGTTCCGCACGCAGTCCCGCTGGCGCTGGGCAACCCTCGGTGAAACCGCCGCGGCCTCCCTCGGCTACTTCCGTGCAGCCAACGCCGATTTGCCGACCGGCACCGGCGGGCTCATTCTCGAGCTAGAGGACCCCCTCCGCGTCTATCTCCCCATCGTGTTCCCCACCTCGACCCGCGAGACGTACCACCTCGACCGCGGCCAACTCAAGCTCGACGACTACGTCCCCTTCCTCGATCGCGACGGCGACCGCATCTTCGACCAGAACCCCCCGAGCGGCGAAGAACCCGAGTTCGCGCTCGGGACCGGTGCGCCGCTCGCCATGCGGATCCTCGACGCCTTCCACGGCTTCAACTCCTCGATCCCGTTCGATCTCACCAAGAGCGCGCCCGGTGTGATCAATATCAACACCGCGCCGCTCCCGGTCCTCTCCGTGCTCCCCACGACCGCGCCTCCCTCCCGCCTCGCCGGTCGCAACGAGATCCAGCAGATCCAGTTCACCGGCGCGAGCGGCAACTACCAGATCGTCTTCGATGGTCAGCCTTCGATCGTGGTGAACATCGGCGCGGGTATCGCCGGATTGACCGCCGCGCTCGACAGCATCCCCGAACTCGTCGGAAACTACCTCCCCTCCGGCACCCTCTCCGGAGGCACAGGCACCGTTCAGATCGCCTTCACCGGCGCGCTCGGCGAACGCGATGTGCCGCTGCTCCAGCTCGCGGGCGTCGGTGCTCCCGTCACCGAACTTGCCCGCGGCCGCGAAGGAACCGGCAACAGCTCCTGGTACGAGCCCGCGCCCGCTGGCGCTCTCAGCTCGCAGGCCGACCTCGCCTCCACCATCCTCAGCTACCGCGACAAGCTCCCCGTCGACCTCCGCCAGCCCAGCTACGCCGACGGGCTGCCCCTCGACCCCGTGGACCCCGGCGAGTCCAACGACGGTGACGCCGCCGACGCCGAG
>JBMOHX010000364.1:0-4092 GCA_049317625.1 Phycisphaerales bacterium | reverse complement strand
GCCTCGACCTTGGCGAGGATGTTGTTGAGGTAGTTGAGGCTCTTGATGCGGGGGTCGAGGCAGGCGACGGGGGTCTTGGGGCGCTTGGCCACCACGACGCGCATGCCGGACTCGTAGAACTCGGGGGCGTAGAGGCGGATCTGGTCGGCGACGCAGATCACGCCGGGGGTGGGGCAGCGGCGGGGGTCGAGGCCGAGGGTGCCGAAGCCGCGGGTGACGACGAGGCGGATGTAGCCGTCTTCGAGGTGGTTGGCGCGGATGGTTTCGCGCTGGACCTCTTCCATCTCGGCGGGGGAGATGGGGATCTTCAGGTGGATGCGCTCGGCGCAGCGGTAGAGGCGCTCGAGGTGCTGCTGGCACTTGAAGATCTTGGAGCGGTAGACGCGGATTCCCTCGAAGACGCCGTCGCCGTAGAGGAGGCCGTGGTCGTAGACGCTGACGACCGCCTGGTGCTTGGGCACCAGCCTGCCGTTGACCCACACCAGCGGCTTGTCGCCGATCTCGGCGGGGCTGGGCCACAAGCCAGCGAGTTTGTCGAGCGGACGCGGGGGGAGGGCTTCCGGTGTGTTGTGCATGGCTGTGTGGTGGGGTTGGCGGTGTTGAAACAAGACTCGCGGCGGATCCCGACGAGCGCGCGCGGCCCGTCGTTCTTCCTCCCGGGAACCTCCGATGATACACCCGCCGGAGCGGGCCCGATCCGTGTTCAGTTCTCTCGGACTTCGGCGCCGACTGCGCCCTTCAGGTGCGAGATGACCGCGGCCGCGGGAGCGTCGACTTCGTCGTGACGGAGCGTGCGGGATGCGTCGCGGAAAACCAGGCGGAGCGTGACCGACTTGCGGCCGGCGCCGACCTGCTTGCCGCGGTAGGTGCCGACGAAGCCGCAGCCTTCGAGCCACTGGGCACGGGAGGCGTGGACGCCCGCTTCGATCTGCGCGTAGGCGACGGCTTCGGGGACGATGAAGGAGATGTCGCGCTCGATGGAGGGGAAGGCGGGGAGTGCTTCGACCTTTGATCGACCGGGGTAGCCCGCGATGAGCGCGGAGAGGCTGAGCTCGGCGATGGCGACGGGGGTTTCGAGGTCGAACGCGGCGAGCACTTCGGGGGTCGCGGTTCCCATGTATCCCAGTGGGGCGCCGTTGAGTGAGAGGCGTGCGTATCCGTCGGCGGAGAACGCGGGGCAGTGGGGGGTTGCCGCGTCGATCGAGAGTTCGCTCAGCGGCCCGGCGATTGCGCGGGCCAGCGCGGCGATCGCGCCTCGCATGGCTCTGACCCCCGACTGTGTCTCACCGACGGTCGGGGCCTTGCCGGAGAAGGGGCAATCGAGGAGGAGCGCGACGTTCAGGTTCTCCACGCTCTTGCCCGCGGCGTCCTCGGCGAAGACCGAGCCGACCTCGAAGAGCCTGACGCCGCCCGGGATTTGGACGCGGGCGTTGCGGTTCACACGGCGGCCACCAAGGAGGCCGATGGCGACGCTGGGTCGGAGCGCGGGCTCGTGGGCGCGGCGTTCGTCGTCGACTTCCACGGCGCGCATGCCGGTGGGCATGAACGCCGCGGCGTGGGTGCGGGCGCAGAAGGAGAAGGTGACGGCCTCGTAGAACCCCAGGCCGGTGAGGGTGGAGGAGATTTCGCGCCGCGCGGTTTCTGAGGCCTGAGGACCGCGGACCGAGAGGGTCATGCGCGGGGCGACGGGGATTGCTTCGAGGCCCTTGATGCGGGCCACTTCTTCGATGAGGTCGACCTCGCGGGTGAGGTCCGGGCGGTACGGCGGGGGTGCCGCGACGAACTCGTCGCCGGCGCGACCGACGGGTTCGACGGTGATGTCGAGGCGGGCGAGGATGGCGAAGCACTCTTCGCGGGAGACTTCGATGCCGAGGAGGTCTTTCACGCGGCCGGGGCGGAAGCGGATCCGGACCGGGGCCGGGAGGGGGGCGCCGGCGGAGAGCATGTCGCCGCTGATGCGGCCGCCCGCGACTTCGAGGATGAGTGCCGCGGCTCGGTTCGAGGCGTCTTCGAGGGTGCGGGCGTCGACGATGCGCTCGAAGCGGTGGGAGGCGTCGGTGCGGACCTGGTGGCGGCGGGAGGCGCGGCGGACGGTGACGGGGTCCCAGGTTGCGACTTCGAGGACGACGTCGGTGGTGTTGGGGCCGACTTCGGAGTCTTGTCCGCCGATGACGCCGGCGAGGCTTTGGGCGCGGTGGGCGTCGGCGACGACGAGTTCGTCGGTGCGGAGCGTGCGCTTCTTGCCGTCGAGGGTGGTGAGGGGTTCGGCGTCCTTTGCCCAGCGAACGACCAGCTGCTGACCGGCGAGCTTGGCGAGGTCGAAGACGTGGCAGGGGTTGCCGAGTTCGAAGGTGATGAAGTTGGTGACGTCGACGACGTTGTTGATGGAGCGTTGGCCGACGGATTCGAGGGCGGTGCGGAGCCAGTCGGGGCTGGGGCCGACTTTGACGCCGCGGATGACGCGGGCGGTGAAGCGAGGGCAGGCGGGGTCCTCGACGCGGAGGGAGAGGCCGGCGGGGGTGGGGTCGTGGGGTGGCGTGGTGAAGGAAGGGGGTCGGAGGGAGTAGGTGGGGTCTTTGGCGACGACTTCGCGGGCGAGGCCGAGGTGGGAGAGGCAGTCGCCGCGGTTGCTGGTGATCTCGACGTCGAGGAGGACGTCACCGAGGTTATAGGTCGCGGAGTCAATGGGAAAGCCGGCGCCCATAAGGAGGGCTTCGGCGGTGATTGCGTCGGGGAGGGGTCGAGAAAGCAGGCCCGAGAGCCAGCGCAGGCTGATTTTCATAAGTGCAGAGGATAGGGCCTGTAGCGGTGGAAGGGCGGGTACGGCGAACCACCGAATCGGTCAAGCGCTCGGCGGAAAAACCCAGAAAGGGGTTGCAAATCTTGACCGAAGCCTTACTCTGGCAGTGTTGGGTGTTCCTCTTCGGACCATTCGGTTCGTTCTGGCTTGGTGCGTTGCTGAGCTTCGTTTCGTGGAGATGCGGCATCGGGTTCCCAAAGCGGGGACCGTCTCTGCGGGACGCCGGACCGGTGGTCGAGTGTGTGTTGGCAATCCGAGAAAGAGGGTATTGATGATGCGTAAGAACAAGTTGGCGCTGGCTTTGGCCGGCGCGGCCGGCCTCTGTATGAGCGCGACGGCCTTTGGTCAGACGTTCTCTTCCACGACGACCCCGGTCGCGATCAACGACCTGTCCGTCGCTTCCGACACGATCAACGTCGCGGGCGGCCCCGCCTCGATCGTCGGCATGTCCGTCGCTCTGGACATCACCCACACCTGGGACGCTGACCTGGACGTGGCGCTGGTCTCCCCGGGCAACGCTGATTACCTCACGCTGTTCCACGACGTGGGCGGCGCTGGTGACAACTTCACCGGCACGGTGCTGATCGACGGCGGCGCTGCCATCACGGCGGGCGTGGCACCCTTCTCCGGCAACTTCGCTCCCCAGGGTGGCGCGGCCGGCTTCGTCGGCACGCTCCCCGCGGCCTTTGTGAACAGCTTCTCTGCGTTCGCTGGCCGTAGCGGCAACGGCGCTTGGCGTATGGAGATCAACGACGACGCTGGTGGCGACACCGGCTCGCTGAACAGCTGGTCGATCACGTTCACGGGCTCGGCCCCGCCCCCGCCCCCGCCCCCCCCCGCCGGCGACAACTGCGCCGACGCCCCGCTGGTCGCTGACGGCACCTACCCGTACGACCTGACCCTCATGACCAACGAGGGCAACGAAGGCGCGGCTTGCGGCGGGACCGTTGGCGCTCAGGACCAGTGGTTCCTGTACACCGCGGCTTCCTGCGGCACGCTGAACGTCACCACGTGCGGTCTCACGGGCTCGGACAGCGTTCTTGGCGCTTACGACACCTGCGGCGGCGCGATCCTCGCCTGCAACGATGACAACTGCGGTCTTCAGAGCAGCATCAACGTTCCGATGGCGGCCGGTCAGAGCGTCCGCGTCCGTATCGCCGACTTCGCCGGCGGCGTCGGCGCCGGCAGCGTGGCGTTCTCCTTCTCGGGCGGCGGCGCCCCGGCGAACGACACCTGCGCGAGCGCTGAGGCTCTGTCTCTGAACTCCCCCGCGGCCTTCGACCTCACCTGCG
>JBMOHX010000363.1:0-4094 GCA_049317625.1 Phycisphaerales bacterium | reverse complement strand
CCGCATCACGTGGCAGTTCACGCACGCCTTCGGGTCATTCGACAAGTACGACGTCCCCTCGGCGTAGTCGAACGTCTGAACCCCAAGCCCAGCCGCGACCCCCGTCAACGTCCCGGCCACCAGGCAAGCCAGTCGCTTCCGCGGAGTTCGTTGTGCTGTCATCACGGCAAAGTATATACGGATCCGGTTATCAGACAATCCGGTTTGGCCCGTATTTGCCCTAGAAAATTCCGTCAAACTGCCAACAGCATGGCACTTTCAACCGAACGAGCGTTTGACCCTGCGTTCGGGCTTTGGTACAACTTGGGGCTGTTGGGCCAAGGTCCGGTGCCCTCCCCAACCGTCGATAGGCCATGGTCGGCCGCGGCGAACCGCACCGGAAACACGAGATTCTCGGCCGTTCCGGCGGTCGACGAACTCAAGAAAGGCGGATCGAACATGGCTTCGAACATTGTTGAACTCAAGCTCGGCGACAAGCACAAGCAGGCGGCCCTGGACCGAACCCTCCAGCAGATCGACAAAACGTTCGGCAAGGGCGCCATCATGCGGATGGACGAGCACGCCTACCTCGCCATCCCGGGCATCTCAACAGGCTCCATCTCGCTCGACCTCGCCCTCGGCGGCAAGGGCGTTCCCCGCGGCAGGATCGTCGAGGTCTTCGGCCCCGAGTCCTCCGGTAAGACCACCCTCGCCCTCACCATCGCTGCCAACGCGCAGCGCGAGGGAGGCGTCGCCGCCTTCATCGACGCCGAGCACGCCCTCGACCCCTCCTGGGCCCGCAAGATCGGCGTGAACATCGACGACCTCCTCGTCAGCCAGCCCGACACCGGCGAGCAGGCCCTCGAAATCTGCGAACTGCTCGTCCGCTCCAACGCGGTGGACATCATCGTCATCGACTCCGTCGCGGCCCTCATCCCCCGCGCCGAAATCGAAGGCGAAATGGGCGATGCATCGATGGGTCTGCAGGCCCGTCTCATGAGCCAGGCGATGCGCAAGCTCACCGGCGCCATCGCCCGCAGCAACACCACCGTCGTCTTCATCAACCAGATCCGCGAGAAGATCGGCGTGATGTTCGGCTCCCCCGAAACCACCACCGGCGGCCGCGCCCTGAAGTTCTACTCCTCCGTCCGCATCGACGTCCGCCGCATCGGCGCGATCAAAGAAGGCGAAGTCACCATCGGCAGCCGCACCCGCGCCCGCGTGGTCAAGAACAAGGTCGCCCCGCCCTTCCGCGAGGCCGAGTTCGACATCATGTACACCGAGGGCATCTCCGCCGCCGGCGACCTCGTCGACCTCGCCTCCGACTGCAAGGTCATCGCCAAGTCCGGCGCCTGGTTCAGCTACGGCGAAATCCGCATCGCCCAGGGCCGCGAAAACGCCAAGACCTTCCTGAAGGACAACCCCGAACTCGCCGCGGAAATCCGCCGCAAGGTGCTCGAACTCAAGGTGACCCAGCCCGTCGTCCCCGGCAAGCCGGGCCCCGACGACGACACCGACGAGGGCGAAGAGCCCGAGGAATAAACCTCTCGGTCGCACGCGGGACTGAATCGAAAGTCGAACATCACAGGGCCGGGGCGGATCTCCGCTCCGGCCCGTTGATTTGGTGAGCTGAGGGGCGTCGGACAAGAAGAAAAGAGCGGGCCGCGTTGACGCCTCTGGTCCCGAGCCTGACAACAGCGAGCCCACACCACGCGGCCGTACTCAGCGCTCGAGCACACATCGCCTCGTCGGCCGGGCGAGCACGTCCCCCGCGCATAATCGCGGCCTCCGTTTCGCCGAAACGACGCGGGGCTGAGGCCATGAAAGGCAGAAGTTGGCCCGCAAACGAACGACCTGACACCGGCTTTCCGATCGCGGGTACGGAAAGTCGTAGAATGCACAGAGTCAACTCGAAGGAGCCGGAATGGCACGGATCGAAGGCATCACCATCCAGAACTACCGGGCGCTTCGGAATGTCACGCTCGGGAAGACGTTCGAGCACCAAGACGGCTCGCCGCTGCCGTCGATGATGGCGGTGATCGGTCCCAATGGGTCTGGAAAGAGCACTTTGCTGGATGCCTTCGGATTTCTGAAGGACTGTCTTGCCGACGGAGTGGAGGAGGCGTGCGAGCGCGGGATGCGCGGCGGCTTCGACCGGCTTCGCACCAAGGGTGCCAAAGAGGCGATCAAGTTTGAGTTGTACTACCGCGAGAGCGACAATGAGCGCCCGATCAGCTATTCGCTCTGGATTAACGCAGACAAGGCTGGCAGGCCGTATGTCGAAAAAGAGCGATTCCGCCAGCGACGAGCAGGACTGACTTCCGGCCAGCCCTTCTCATTCGTAAACCTTAAGAAAGGGCGCGGCGATGTATACGAAGGCGAGTTCGGAAATAAAACACTCTCGACGGACAAGACGAAGGTCGTTCTGGAAGACTCTCGCAAACTTGCTATTGCTTCACTCGGAAATTTGAAAGAATATCCGAATCTCGTACGATTCCGCGAATTTCTGGAGGGCTGGTACCTCTCATACTTTGTGCCGGACCTTGCCCGCGGAATGCCCATGGCTGGTGCACAACGCAAGCTGAATACACGCGGCGACAATCTGGCCAACTATGTGCAGTACCTGCACAAGGAGCATCCCAAGCGATTCGAGAGTGTTCTGGCAGCGGTCGCGAAGAAGATTCCCGGCGTGGAGAGCATCAAGCCCCAGAAGGCCGAGGACGGGCGGCTGCTCCTGCAATTCAATGATCGCGGCTACAAAGATCCCTTCTATGCATCGAGCATGTCCGACGGCACTCTCAAGTACTTCGCCTACATGCTCATGCTTGAAGATCCAAAGCCAGCTCCGCTCATCGGTATAGAAGAGCCGGAGAACGGCCTTCACCATCAGTTGCTCGGGCCTCTGGCGGGTGAGATGCAGAGCCGTGCCAACATGCCAAACGGACCACAGGTGCTCGTCACAACGCACGCGAACTACTTCGTTGATGCGCTCGCGCCAGAGGAAGTCTTCGTGCTTTCCAAGGGCAAAGACGGAGCGAGCACCGTCAGCTGTGCGGCCGACGACCAGACGGTGGTCGACATGGTGCAGGATGGCATTCCGCTCGGCAGCCTCTGGTACAGCAACCACCTCGGAGGCGGGAATCCATGAGGTTTATCGAGGTTCTCTGCGAAGGGAGCTCGGATGTTCCCGCGATCAGGGAGGTCTTGACCCGCCGTTTCAAGTTGACCGAGGGTGAGCACTTCAACATCCATCCGCATCGGGGCAAGGGCAAGCTCCCCGCGCCGGCCGACTGGCGCAAGAAGCCAGAACCCGGCAATCAAACCCTGCTGGCGCAGCTGCCGATCAAGCTGAAGAACATGGGACGACAGACCCAGGGTGGCTTTGAGGTCGCGGTGGTCGTCGTTGTCGACGCCGACCGTGACGATTGCCGCCAACTCAAGAAGGAGCTGGTGGATCTCTACGCGGCACTCCCGACCAAGCCGCCGACCGTGCTCTTTCGCATCGCGGTCGAGGAAACGGAGAGCTGGTTCATCGCCGACCCCAAGGCCGTCCGCAAGGCCTATGGCAAAGCGGCCATCGACCAACTGAGCCGCCACGACCCCGACGCGGTGTGCGACGCATGGGAACGCCTCGCCGAGTCGCTCCGTCTCGACCCTGCTGCTTGCCGAGGCCGAGAGAAGACCGAATGGGCGATCGCGATCTCTCCACACCTGGACCTGGACGAGCCCAAGTCGCCAAGCTTCGCGGCCTTGATCAGCGGCATCTTGCGAATCATGCAGGCCGGGCGGTAGACGCGTCGCACGTTGTTGCCACGCCACCCCGGCGACAGCACGGGAACGCAGTTCCCGTGCCGCACCCCAGTGACCAAAACCTTGCGCGCCTCGATCAGCGCTGCAAATCGAAGCTGGGCTCGGCACCGCGCAGCCGCTCTCTCGGCTCACGCATTATCCAACAACTCCACCGTCGTGAACGGCTTCCCGCTCAGCATCTCCAGCGAAGCCCCGCCGCCCGTCGAGACGTGCGTCATCTTCGACGCCAGGCCGAACTTGTCCGCCGCCGCAGCGGAGTCGCCGCCGCCCACGATGCTCACCGCGCCGTTCGCCGTCGCGTCCGC
>JBMOHX010000362.1:0-4105 GCA_049317625.1 Phycisphaerales bacterium | reverse complement strand
CGCTGCTCCCGTGGATCGCGACGATCGACGCGTTTCAGTTGTGGGTGTACCAGAACCCGGGCCACACCCACGAGCAACGCACCGCGTACTGGCTGGAGCTCGACCGGCGGTTCGGCGGCACGGCGGACTGGTCCGGGCTCGAGGAGTACAAGCGCCGGTTCTGGCAGCGCCAGAGCCACCTGTTCGGGCACCCGTTGTACTACATCGAGTACGGCATCGCCCAGTTGGGTGCCTTGCAGCTGTGGCTCATCGGCATGGAGAAGGGCGAGCGGGTCGCGGTGGATCTGTACATGAACGCGCTGCGCCTGGACGGGAGCAGGCCGCTGCCGGAGCTGTTCCGGGCCGCGGGGCTGGACTTTGACTTTGGGCCCGAGGCCGTCCGTCGGATCACGGAGCGGGTCTCGGTCGAGCTCTCGCGCCTCCCCGACTGACACAGACGGCGCACACGGAGCGGCATTTGCGGATCGCGGCGGGCGCGGGTGGCACGCCCGCGTGCCGCGGGTCACGATGGGTGCGTGGAAGAAGGTCTTCTCAAACACGCCCGGGAACTCGTGGTCCAAGCGGTGCGCCTGCCCGCGTCGGAGCGCGGCGCATTCCTCGACGCGCGGTGCGCGGCCGACGCCCGGTTGCGCCGCGCGGCGGGCGAACTCATGGCGCAGCACGAGTCGGTGACCATGTGGAGCGGGGCGGCTTCCGAACCTCCCGCGGCGAGCGCGGTTCATCGGGCACCCATGACCAAACTCGGTCGCTTCACCATCCAGCGGGTGCTGGGCGAGGGCGGGATGGGTGTGGTGTACCTCGCGGAGCAGGATCAGCCCCGCCGCACCGTTGCGCTCAAGGTGATTCGCCCCGGCCTTCTCACGCCGCGTCTGCTCCGGCGATTCGAGCACGAGTCGCAGGTGCTTGCGCGGCTGCAGCACCCGGGCATCGCGCAGGTGTACGACGCCGGGACCGCCGACGCCGGCTCGGGCCCGCAGCCGTACTTCGCGATGGAGTTCGTCGAAGGGTGTGCGCTCGACGAGTACGTGCGGCGCAACAACCCCCCGCTCCGCGCCAGGCTCGAGCTTTTCTGCTGCATCTGCGACGCCGTGCAGCACGCCCACACCAAGGGTGTCGTGCACAGGGACCTCAAGCCCTCGAACATCATGATGAACGGGGACGGAGCGCCGAAAGTCCTTGACTTCGGCGTGGCTCGCGCGACCGACGCGGACGGTGTGGTGACCGCCGACACGCTCGCCGGACAGTTGGTGGGGACGGTGCCGTACATGAGCCCCGAGCAGATCGCCGGGGATCCGGGGGACGTGGACACGCGGTCGGACGTGTACACACTGGGCGTGATCTTCTTTGAGCTGCTGACCGGGTGCATGCCGCACGATCTGCGGGACAAGACGCTTCCCGAGGCGGCCCGGGTCCTTACGACCGATGAGCCGCGCTCCCTCACGCTCGCGGGCCCGGCGTACCGCGGAGACCTCGACACCATCGCGAAGAAGGCGCTCGAGAAGGACCGCGCGCGCCGGTATCAGTCGGCCTCTGACCTGGCCGCGGACGTGCGCCGGTTCCTCGCGGACGAGCCCATCCTCGCGCGGCCCCCGAGCCGCGTGTACCAACTGAGCAAGTTCGCGCGGCGCAACCGCCAGTTGGTCGCGGGGCTCGTCGCGGCGGCGGTGGTGCTCGTGGCCGGAATCATCGCGACCTCGTGGCAGGCACGGCTCGCCGAGCGCGGGCGGGCCGCGGCCGAATCAGCGCGGAAGGTCGCCGAAGCGGCCGAGCAATCGGCCGCGAACGAAGCCGCGAGCGCACGCGCGGTGACGCAGTTCCTCACGGACATGCTCTCGGCGGTGGACCCCGAGATCGCGATGGGCCGCGAGCCGACGCTGGGTGAACTCCTCGACACCGCCGCGGCGCAGGCCGGGGGTCTGAGCGATCGCCCGAACGTCGAGGCGGCGGTGCGGGACGCCATCGGTCGCACCTACCGGAACCTCGGCCGCTACGAGCAGGCGCAGGCGCAGTACCAGCATGTCGCGAGGCTGTGCGAGGCCCAGGACGGGGCGCAGGGGCGGACGACGCTCCAGGCGCGTCGGAATCTCGCGGGCGTTGTTGCCGACCGCGGCCGCTTCTCCGAGGCCGCGGAGCTGTACTCGACGGCGCTCGAGATCTACGAGCGTGTGTACGGCAAGGACGACCCTGACACGGCGATGACCTCGGCCGAACTGGGGCGGGTTTATCAGGAGACCGGCGAGATGGAGAAGGGCGAATCGCTGATCCGCGCGGCGATCGGCGTGTGCGAGCCGGCGTGGGGTTCGCGCCGTCGCGAGGTGCAGACGCTGTACAACAACCTCGGCATCGTGCTGAAGGATCAGGGGCGATTCGAGGAGTCGGTGACGATGCTCCGGAAGGCCTACGAGATGCGGGCCGGTACCGTGGGGCCTGACCACCCCGACTCGCTGACGACGCTGAACAACCTGGGAGCTTCGCTGCAAAGGCTGGGGCGGAACGACGAGGCCGCGGAGATCTTTGAGGACGGGCTCGCGCGCCGGCGCCGGGTCTTCGGTGAGCGGCACGTGTCGACGATGATCT
Source organism: Phycisphaerales bacterium (assembly GCA_049317625.1). GTDB lineage: Bacteria > Planctomycetota > Phycisphaerae > Phycisphaerales > UBA1924 > JBEIUO01. Next base: position 1,528 of record JBMOHX010000362.1, on the reverse strand, counting down.
CCGCGATCAACCTCGGGCAGTTCTACGTGACGGTCAAGCAGTACGACAAGGCCGAGCCGCTGCTGCGAGAGGCGTACGGTGTTTTCAGAGAGCAACTCGGCGAGTCGCACTCCAAGACGCTGATCGTGATGAACGCGATCGCATTCCTTTGCGAGGACCTCGGTCGCAACGACGAGGCCGAGGAGCTTTACAAGCGCGTGGTGCACCTGCGGCGGAGCGCGGCCGGAGGCAAGGACCCGGAGACCTGGAGCGCGATGAACAACTACGCGATGTTCCTGCAGAACCGGGGCGACTTCGAGGCGGCGGTTACCCAGTTCGAGGAACTCATGGGGCTGGTGGATGCCGGGCTGCCCGAGGATCACTACCTCGCGGCGATCTTCCGGAACAACTACGGCGATTGCCTGCGGGCCGCGGGGCGGATCGATCGGGCCCGGGTGGAACTGACCAAGAGCCGCGATGTGCTGGTCGCGAAGCTCGGCAAGGACCATGCGCGGGCGATCAAGGCGGAGGAGCGGATGGCGCGGCTTCCGAAGTGAGGTGGAGAGGCTCTCTCGCGGGTTCCTCTGCGCGCGGCCGGGGTTCGAACCCGCAGAGCGCTTGATCGCCGATGGTGAAGCGGTCGAGTTCGACGCCTTGTGGGACGAGGAAGAGCAGCCGCAGGCTCTGGTCGAAGCGGTTGGTGTAGAGCCTGACCCCGCCGAGCGCGAGCTCATCGAGAGACACAATCGGCTGATCTGGGGTGTAGCGGATATCGCAGAAATCAAGGTCCCTGTACACCCACCCGACGAGCGGGTGGCGGCGGCCTTCGGCGTCGCGGAGTTCTGGCGCGGGCGAGAGTCCAACATCAAAGTAGCCGGCCACGCACATCGCCGTGCTTTGACTCGCGTCGATCTGAATGAGGCAATGATCGGCGGGCGCTGCGAACCTCTGGATCCGTAGTTCCCGCTCGATTCCAGGGCAGACCGTCGCCGTGGGGTTGGCGATCCGGGCTCGGCCTCGCAGGATCCGGTTGTCTTCGCTGAGCACGAACCCGGGAGTGTCGGCGAGACCGAGCAGAGACGGCAGCAAGGTAGAGATCAGGAGGCCGTCGACGCGGACCGGCTGGCGGGTGGCGCTCGCGGACGGCTCAGGTGTGGCCGCCTTCCGGTGGGGCAACGGCGTGGATGGCGCGGCCCACGCAATCGGCCGTGGATCGAACACGCAGAGCGTTTGATCGCCGATCGTGAACCGCTCGATCTCCACGCCGTTTGGGACGAGGAGGAGCAGCCGCAGGCTCTGGTCGGAGCGTTCGTCGCTGGTCTTCAGGCCCGCGCGCGTGAGTTCGTTTAGGGATGCAATCGGCTGGTCTCTTGTATACCGGATGTCTTGTATCGCGTCATCCGTGTAGACCCATCCGACGGGCCTGTAGCTTTGGCCCTCGGCGTCGTGAAGTGCGGGGCCGGTACCCGGATCCAAGTGACCGACGACGGTCATCGCGGACCCGTGACCCGCGTCGACCTGCACCATGCAGTGGTCGGCGGGGACCGCG
>JBMOHX010000361.1:0-4119 GCA_049317625.1 Phycisphaerales bacterium | reverse complement strand
CATCGGTGAAAAACCTGTTCGAGGCGACAGTCAAGGCGTTCGGCCGGGTTGACGGGTGATTCCGCCGCGGGCGCAAGGCGAAGGAGGGGCGTCGGCAGCGTGCCGAAGCGGGCGACGAGCCCGGAGCGTTCATAACCGAGCACCATGGCGGCGCACCCGAGCGCCACGAGCGGGGTCACGATCCAGAGGGCCGCGCCGGATCCGAAGACGAGCGACAAGCCGAGGCAGAGCGCGACGGTTCCGGCGTAGATGGGATGCTGCACAACGGCGTACGGGCCGGTTCGCACGAGTTCGGTGGGCGGGTAGGGGCTCATCGGCAGGCCGCCGCCCTTGCGCCAGAGTTCGAGCATCGACCACAGCATGAAGCAGAGTGAGACGCCCGAGAGGAGCCACCCCGCGGCGAGAGCTTCGATCCCCGGGAGCGCGAGACGGGCGTCCAGCGACCGGGCCGACGCGACGAGGGCCGCGGGGAGCAGGATGCAAAAGGCGATCGCGAAGAGCGCGCGGCCGATCATCGGGGCTCGTCCCTTCCGAACGTCACGGTTTCGACGACCGCCCAGCCGGTGGACGAAGGGGAGGCACCTCTGAACGCCGGCCGCAGGCTGCGGACCTCGTGGGTGCGCAAGAAGGCCGGGGGGACGGCGCGAGCGACGAGGGGGATCATCCCGAGGAGCCCCGCGCCGAGTGTTTCGTCGCGGACAACCCTGCCCGCGCGGAAGTGGACCGGGCCGTCTTCGAGGTCGACTCGGTCGGCGGAGATGCTTGGCGTGTGGTCGGGGCCTGCCGTGGACACGGCGAGGGAGAGGGTCTGACCGCCGCTCCACTGGATCCACGCGCAGCCGTAGTCGTTGAATGAAGCGCGGCCCCAGAGCAGCGTGGTGAACGGGAGCTGCCACGGCGGGAGCGACATCTCGATCAGTTCCGCGTACCCCAGGCCCCGGTACTCGATGCCACCGGCTTGGACGATCGCGGCACCGTTCAGCGCGAGCGGGGTCCAACGTATGCTGCCCGCGGGGCCATCGAGGAGCGTGCGGGCAACGGGGGTGACTCCGCCCGCGCAGCGGGCCCGAGCACCGACGGCGGCCAGGTCGAGCGAGAGGCCTTCGTTCGTCGCGTCGGGCGAACCGCCAGCCGCGAGTCGGGCGGTGACGGTGGGCTGCCCATGGGCCGGGGAGATGACGATGGCCTCGGCGGCGACGCGGAGGGAGGCGAGGCTGAGTTCGGCCCGGTAGCAGACGGCGAAGTCGCCCGCGGGGGAGGCGAGGTCAAGGTACCACTTTCGCAGGCCGAATCCCCACATGTCGTCACTGTACGCGGAGGCGCAGGGCGGGCATATCCTGTTGCATCATGGCGAACAAGATCTACGAAACTGCCGCGGCGGCGCTCGCCGATCTCAAGGATCAGGGCGTTATCCGTGATGGGATGACGGTGATGGTCGGAGGGTTCGGGCTGTGCGGAATCCCCGAGCAGTTGATCCTTGCGCTCCGCGACACGGGAGTGAAGGGGCTAACGTGCATCAGCAACAACGCGGGCGTGGACGATTGGGGGCTGGGCCTGCTGCTCCAGACGCGCCAGATCCGGAAGATGATCAGCAGCTATGTCGGGGAGAACGCGACGTTCGAGCGTCAGTTCCTCTCCGGCGAGTTGGAGGTGGAGTTCAACCCGCAGGGCACGCTGGCGGAGCGGATCCGGGCGGGCGGGGCGGGGATCCCGGCGTTCTACACGGCGACCGGTGGCGGGACGATCGTCGCGGATGGGAAAGAGACGCGGTCGTTCTACAAGCCGACGGACGGCAAGTGCGGCGCGACGATTCCGGGGCGGGGGTACGCGGGACGTGAGATCAAGGCCGAGTCCGACCGCGCACCGCAGGCCAACACGCCGCGCGAGTATGTGCTGGAGACCGGGCTCTTCGCGGACCTCTCGCTCGTGAAGGCGTTCAAGGCGGATCCGTTCGGCAACCTGGTGTACCGCAAGACGGCCCGCAACTTCAATCCGATGATGGCGTGCGCGGCGACGGTCACGGTCGCGGAAGTCGAGAACATGGTCGGGCTCGGCGAGATCGAGCCGGATCAGGTCCACACCCCGGGCAGCTACGTGAAGCGGCTGGTACGGACGGATTCCGTCAAGCGGATCGAGCAGCGGACGGTGCGTGAAGCGGCCCGCGCATGAGAAACGGGCCCCGGCGTGCGAGCCCGCTTGAAAGGTGATGCGTTGGGCGATCAGGCGCTGACGAAGACCTCGGGGAACTGCGCCGTGGTGATCCTCTCGCCGCCCACCACGAGCACGGCGGGCAGGCTGCGCGCGAAGACGACGGATTCGGTGATCTCCGTGCGGACGGTGAGGCGGCGGAGCGCAGAGGTCTGGCCCTCGTTCCACACGCCCTCGGTTTCGCTCACGGGGTTGTACCCGCAGTAGATGGACGAACCGATGACGCCGCCGCCGACGGTGAGCTGTCCGATGATGCCGAAGGTCAGGCCCGGGGGAGCGATGTCCGCGTCGTTGCCTTCGCCACCGAGGTCGAGGTCGTCGCCGAGGAACCCGCCGGACCCCAGCGTCGCGTTGACGAGGTCGCCGCGGACCGAGACGCGGGTCATCGAGTACGCGGTGACCACGCCGGAGAGGTTGCCCAGCGTGGTGAGCGAGGAGAGGCCTCCGGCGAAGCTGGCGAAGAACTCCTCGTCGCTCGAGTCGAACGCGAGGGTACCCGCGGCGCCGCGGACGCTCCAGTCGCCGGAGACGACGCCCTTGACCGAGAGCTTCGAGAGCGCGACGCCGTTGCGTGCGCCCTCGCCGGAGAGGTTCATGTTGAAGTTGGCGCCGCCGAGGGACGCGAACTGTCCGACCCACGGCGCGGTCAGATTGTTCTCGACGGCCGAACCACCGGGCCCCTGGCCCGGGTCGTCCGGGTTGGCCTCCGCGCCGACGTTCCAGGATTTCACGCGGAACGACGCGATCGCCGAGGGCGTGTCGATGGACACGTCGGTCATGTCGCCGGCGGCGAACTTCATCGGCGCACCGGCCTCACCAACGGACAACGCGACCCGCTCCAGGTCGCTCGCGCTGAAGTCTGCGAGGGAGCCGGAGATGTCGATGCTCGCATCGACAAAGCTGATACCCAGGGCGCGGAACGACTTCAGCGAGCCGTTGACAACGACGTCCCCGCCGAAAGTCATCTGTTTGCTGCCGGTCCGCACCAAGAAGGAGAACGCGGAAGCGGTGCCGGTTTCGGAGAGCTCCAGGCTCATGCCCGAATCGGTGGGTGTCATTTCGCCAAAGCCACCCCCGGTGAGGGAGACGTTGACCAGAACCATGGAAGGAGAGGGCACGAAGGCGGGGTCATCCCATCCGGCCAACTGATCGTCGTCGCCGGTGCCGGGGACATCGCTGCCGTCCTCGTTGAAGTACGCCTGGAGCTTGAGGTTCGGGCGGGTGTTGCGGGCGGTGTCGCCGATCCAGTTGCCGAAGCGGTAGTAGAGACCCAACTGCTCGTCGGCGATGGCGAGGTTGTTCAGTTCGTTCGCGTCGTTCACGGGGTTTGAGCTTCCGCCGGCGTCGATCGAGCCGGGCACCTCGATGCCCGCGCCCAAGCGGTACTCACCCGGCGTGAACACCGCGGGCACTTTGCCAAGGAGCTTGAACGTCTGCGAGGCGCCGGGGGCGAGATCGACGAAGAGGCGGCGGCTGGAGAACAGCAGGTCGGGGTCTTCGCTGATGTCGCGTTCGACCAGCTGCGCGCCGGTCTTGAGGTCCGCCTCACCGACCGCGGCCTCATCGCCCGTGTTCGACACGGTCACGTTGAACACCACGCGATCACCCGGGACCAGCCAGTCGAAGCCGGTCACGACCGAGTCGAGGGTGACGCTCAAATCCGCGGCGAGCACCTGCCGAGGCTCGAGACGGTCGAGCGAGCGACTTCCGCGCCAACCGCCCAGCAGCAAGCCCGCACGACGATGCAACCGCGACACGATAGATTGGAGCATAAGTCCCCCGAGAGTCGTTCCGGCCAATTGATGAGCCCGCGGAAGGTTCATCGGATCGGGGTTCGAACGACTCTTGCGGAGGGCCGGCGTGGGACAGATCGAGGGGGCGTCACACACGCGCCACTCGGCGTGAGTCGCG
>JBMOHX010000360.1:0-4128 GCA_049317625.1 Phycisphaerales bacterium | reverse complement strand
TCGGGCAGTACGTCCATCACGACGGCCGAACGGCGACGTTGCTGCACGCGCGGGGGGCGTTGGACGCGGAGACGATGCACCGGCTGTGCATGCACATCGCCGCGGCGAGCCCCGCACCCGTTCGCATCGACACCGAGCCGCTGCCGCGGGCCCTGGTCGAGAGCGAGCGGCAGGCGCAGGCGTCGCTCGCGATCAACGCGGGGCTGTCCGCCGCGGAAACGCGGCACCTGGTCGACCGCGCGCTGGAGCGGCTGGAGCACGATGTGTCGCTGCTGAACCAGGACTTCGCGCCGGACCCGGCGAAGAAGGTCCGTGAGATCGTGGGCCGGGCGAGTGTGATCGGCTTTGTGCGGTGGCGGGTGGGAGAGCCGGGATGATCGCATCCGGGGGATCGCGGGTGCCGCGCCGGGGGTGGACCGGTAACCGGGCATACCATCCGCACCTCAAGGAGACGATACATGCCTGACGCAGCGGCCCCTGATGAGAAGTTCCTGATCCGGCGCAAGTTCTTCAAGCTGTTCGGCGCGGGGTTCCACGTGTACGACACGCAGGGCAACCTCGTGGCGTACTGCAAGCAGAAGGCTTTCAAGCTCCGCGAGGACCTGCGGATCTATACAGATGAGAAGCTGGAGAAGGAGCTGCTGCGCATCTCGACGAACCAGATCATCGATCTGAGCGCGACATACACCGTGACGGCCGGCGAGGGCAACGTGCTCGGTTCGTTCAAGCGGGCGGGGCTCAAGAGCGCGTTCGTCCGGGACGAGTGGGCGGTTTTCAATCCGCAGGGACAGCAGATCGCGACGCTGATCGAAGAGTCCGCGTTCAAGGCGTTCATCCGCAGGTGGGTGGACTACGTCGCGATCTTCTTCCCGCAGAAGTTCCTGATCAAGTCGCCGAGCGGTCAGCAGATCGGCCACATGCGGCAGCGTTTCAACCCGTTCATCTACCAGCTCGGTATCGCCTTCCCCGATCCCGACGACGTGATCGACGATCTGCTCATTCTCGCGCTGGGTTGCATTGTTTCCGCCATCGAAGGCCGCCAGGCCTAAGGAGCCTCACACATGGACACCGCTCTCACCCGACGCGCATCTCTCGGAGCAATCGCCGCACTCGCCGGCGGCGCGATCGCCGCGCCCGGCACGCTCTCCGCCCACGACCGGTCGATGGGCCTGGACCTCGCGGGCTGGGACGAGGGCGCGGGCAAGTTCATCCTGCCCAAGCTGCCCTACGACAAGGCGGCGCTCGAGCCCCACGTCGACGCGAAGACGATGGAGATCCACCACGGCAAGCACCATCAGGCGTACGTGGACGGCGCGAACAAGGCGCTCGCCGAACTCCGCAACATCCGCGAGGGCGGCGGCGACGTGAACCTCGTGAAGCACTGGTCGCGCGAACTCTCGTTCCATCTCTCGGGGCACATCAACCACACCCTCTTCTGGAACCTCCTCTCGCCCCCGTCAGAAGGCGGAGGCGGCGCTCCGAAGGCCGGCCTCGCCGCGGCGATCACGCGGGACTTTGGTTCCTTCGAGAAGTTCGCCGCGCACTTCAAGACCGCGTGCCTGCAGGTTGAGGGCGGGGGCTGGGGGTGGCTGGTGGTAGAGCCCTTCTCCAAGCGGCTCCTGATTCTTCAGCAGGAGAAGCAGCAGAACATGCTCCCCACATGGGCCAAGCCGGTGCTCGGCATCGACGTCTGGGAGCACGCGTACTACCTCACGTACCAGAATCGCCGTGGCGACTACCTCAGCGCGATCATGAACGTGGTGGACTGGGCCGCGGCGGAAGAGTTGCACACGATGGCGCAGAGGTAGGCCTGAAACCCCCGCTGGCTATCGCTTCGCGAACCGATAGTGCGAAACAAGCCACTCGCCGCCGCCGGCGTAGTTCCACAGCTCTTCGCACGCGATGAAGAAGACTTCCCATCGCACCCGCCACATCGTGGTGTTGGACGCCCCGTACACGGAGGCCAAGATCGGCTCGATCCGCCCGCGGTTCGCGTCCATGTTGTCGAGCCAGGCACGGGCCGTCTTGCCGTAGTGCCTGCCGTCGACGCGCCAGCGGTCTTCGAGTGCGAGGTGGTCCTGGAAGTTCAATGGCAGATCGTCGGCGGGCATCATCCCGCCGGTGAAGAAGTGGCGGGCCATCCAATCATCATCGTTCGCCGCGACGAACGGGTACGTGATGTCGCCGTGCGTGAAGATGTGGAAGAAGAGCTTGCCGCCGGGCCGCAGCCAGCCCGCGATTCTCGAGAACAGCAGCCGCCAGTTCCTCATGTGCTCGAACATCTCGACAGAGACGACGCGGTCGAAGTCGCCTTCGGGGACGAACGAGTTCATGTCGCACGTGACGATCCGAAGGTTGGTGAGCCCGCGTTGCTTGGCCTGAGTCTCGATGTACTCGCGCTGGGTACGCGAGTTCGAGACCGCCGTGATCCGCGAGTTCGGGTACTTTTCCGCCATCCAGAGCGACAGCGAGCCCCATCCGCAGCCAAGTTCCAGCACGTGTTGACCGTCGCGCAACTCGCCCCTTTGCGCGTACAGGTCGAGCATCGCCTCTTCCGCGCCGGCGAGGCTCGTCACGCCTCGCGGCCAGTACCCGGAGCTGTACTTCATCCTCGGCCCCAGGCAGAACCGGAAGAACTCCGTGGGCACCTCGTAGTGTTGCTCGTTCGCGTCCTTGGTGTGGATCGCGAGCGGAGACGCCTCCATTTCGCGGAGGAACGCGCGGCGCCGCTCATCCTCGGCCTCGATCCCACCGCGTCTCTCGTCGCTGAGCCGCTGGGCCAGCAGACGCTTGACGCCCACCCGGATGATCCATCGCGGCAACAGCCCCCGCTCCATCATCGCCAACGCGGCTTTCATGCGCCCGCTCCCTCCGGCTTGGGGAACCACGGAAAGAACACGCTGGTGGTCCGCTGGTACGCGCGGTAGTCATCGCCGCGGCTGCGCAGGGCCCTCGCCTCCGTCGGCGGAACTCCCGTGACTTTGAGGATGAGAAAGAGCATGGCGAGCGGGGCCAACCAGCAAAGCCACGCCCACGATGGAGCAGCGCCGCCGGCGACGATCGCGTACGAGCACCACATCAGCCACTCGCAGAAGTAGTTGGGGTGGCGGCTGAAGCGCCAGAGACCGCGGCGGCAGGTCTTGCCGCGGTTCGCGGGGTTTCGTCGCCACGCGGCGAGCTGGGCATCGGCGATCGACTCACCGCACAGCCCCACGAGCCACACACCCAGGCCGATCGCGTCGGTCGCGCCGAGGGGGCCAGCACGGGTCGCGGCGATCAGGAACGGTACTGAGAGGAGCACGTCGAGCACGCCCTGGGCTTGGAAGAAGATGAAGAACTTCCACGTCGCGCTCGTGCCCCAGTTGGCACGGAGAGCCTGGTAGCGGCCGTCTTCTTCCGTGGCCTTCAGGATGCGGTCCGTGAGCAGGTGCCATGCGAGGCGCAGCCCCCACACTCCGCCCATGACTCCGATGAGCACGCGGCGCTCAACTTCACCGTCTCCGAAGACCGCGTACGCGGGAGCGAGAAGGCCGAGGAGGCCATCCCAGGCGACATCGACGCTGCTGGCGTCCTTGCGGAGCGTGGCCCACCACCAGAGGGCGCCCATCACAAGCGAACAACCAGCCGCCGCGAAGGCGAGCATCGTCCAGGTCCCACCGAGCGTCGCGAGTATGGTCATCGGTGAACCTCCAGAATCCAGCCCGACTCGGGCGGCGAATGCGCATGCATGCAACCCCCCACTGCTCGTACGTCCGGCCCGGTGCGCATCGCGGCGGTGCTGGCCGCGGTTGTCGCGATGGGCATGGTCGTGATGATCGTCGACGCGTCGCTCGAGAAGAGCGTGCTCGAGATCTTCCGCGTGCTCTTCGCGGAGAAATGGGGCGTGGTGACCCTCGTCGACCTGTACGCGGGGTTTGTCGTGACAGGCACGTGGATCGTGCTGTGCGAGAGACGGGCCGTGCGGTATCTGCCGTGGCTCGCCGCGATGGCGCTCTTGGGAAACCTCGCGACGCTGGTGTACATCGCTTGGCGAGGGTTTCGGGCCCAGTCGCTGCGGGACCTGTTCATGCCGACGCCCCCCGGCGCGAAGCCGCGCAAGGTCTTCCGCCTGGCGCGCCGTTGCCAGCA
>JBMOHX010000359.1:0-4138 GCA_049317625.1 Phycisphaerales bacterium | reverse complement strand
GCAATCAACCCCGGATAGACGCTCGCTCCGTTGAGATCAACGGCCTCGTATCCCGAGACGGTTCCGGGCGCGGGAACATGCGGATCGCCCTCCCCAACTTCCCGGATCACCCCATCGGTGAAGACCAAGAACCCCTTGGCGATCGCGGGCTTCGACACGGGGTAAATCGCCGCGTTGTACAGCATCACCGTGCCGCGCTGCGGCGGCGCTTTGGGCGTCAGATCCTGTGCGAACGCGGTCCCGAGAGACAGACACAGGGCGGCCCCGGGCAGAAGGGTGTTCCTCAACATCCGAGCGAGTGTACCCAATCGCGAGCGGAACGGGGGCTACACCCCTCGCTTCGCGCCAACGGGGAGATCATCGAACTCGTCGCCGCGGAACAGGTTGCCGAGGTAGGCGCGTTTGACCATCTCATCGTTGATGAGCGCCTTGGGGGTGCCCTCCGCGAGCTTTCGGCCGTTTTCGATGATGCACGCGCGGTCGCAGACACGCAGGGTCTGTTGGACGTTGTGGTCGGTGATGAGAAAGGCGATGCCGCGGTCGGCGAGGCGACGGATTTCGGCTTGAAGGTCCTCGACCGCGATGGGGTCTACGCCGGAGAAGGGTTCGTCGAGAAGGATGAGACGAGGGTCGGTGACCAGGGCCCGCGCGATTTCGAGCTTTCGGCGCTCACCGCCAGAACAGGTGCGGGCCTGGTGGCGAGCCTTCTTGGTAAGCCCGAACTGTTCGAGGAGCGCCGCGGCCCGATGTTTGCGGTCCGTGCGACTGAGGCTGAGCGTTTCGAGAATAGCGAGCAGGTTCTCTTCGCAGGTGAGCTTCGCGAACACGCTGGGCTCCTGAGAGAGATAGCCCATGCCGCAGAGCGCCCGCCGGTACATCGGGAGACGGGTCACGTCCTGACCCGCGAAGATCACTTTGGCATCGCTCCCGGAATCCGCGTCGATCATGCCGATAGTCATCCGGAAGCTTGTGGTCTTGCCGGCACCGTTACGGCCGAGCAGGCCGACCACTTCGGCGCGTTCGACCGAGAACGACACATCGTCGACGACGAGGCGTTCCGCGAAGGACTTTCGGAGCTTGATGGCTTGGAGGAGGGGCACGCCCAAAGGGTAGGATGGACGGCTGGCCCCTGAAGCGCCGGCCCGGGTTTCCGAATGACGAGTTACTCGGCCCATTGGTCGGGTAGCCGGGAGAATGCACCTTTGGACAAGTTGCCTGATGCAATCGGAGACGCGGCTGTCGCTCCCATCGGCGTTCCACCGCAGGCGGTGTGTCTGACGTGCGGCTATTCGCTGGCGGGATTGTCGCCCGAGAGCAACTGCCCCGAGTGCCGGACGCCGATCTCGCGCTCGATCGTCGGAGGCGGAATCATTGCGTCCGGGGCCCAGTACGTTCGCACGCTCCGACGCGGCGCATCGGTTGTGCTTGCGAGTGTCGTGGCGGATGTTGCGTGGCTCATCGGGACCGGCGCGCTGATCGCGATCGCCGAGAGCGGATCGAGCTTTGGAGATACGGCTGCTGTGCTTCGTCTGAGCCACGCGGCGGGCGCGGCGGCGACGCTGCTGGGGCTCTGGGGGTGGTGGATGCTCACCGCCGAAGACCCGGGCCTTGGCGCACGCAGAGACCTTCGGTGGCGTAAGACGATGCGGGCGCTGCTGGTCTTCGGAGTCGTGGGCCTTGGCATTCAAATCGTGGTTCGGTATGTACCGGCGCTCTCCCAAACGGGCTTCGGTGTACTGAGCGCGAACAACGTGATCATCAACTCGAACACGCAGTGGGACGGGGGGATGATCCTCGGGCTAACACTTCGGGCCCTGCTGGCCCTCGCGTGGCTCGCCAGACTCGCCGTCGCGCTGCTTTATCTCAGAGCCTTGGCATCGGCGATCCCAGACCAAGCCCTCCGGAAGCGTTGCTCCCGGATGCTCTGGTACATCCCGGTCATGTGCACGGTCGGGTGGGCGATCGTCATCGGTGTGCCGCTCGCGGTATATGCGTACGTTCGCACGCTCTGGCTCTTCCGCCGGCGCTTCGGCGAGATCGAAAGAACCAACAGTCTCACAACCCCGACGTGAGTAGGGCCGCGACGATGGATGCGCTGAGATTGATCGTGCTCGGGATGTCACGTCACCCGAACACTCTTGATTGTCGCCTTCACTGACCTGCGGAGGAGGGCGAGTCCGCCTGATCGCATCCAGGAGTCGAGGGTGTACCGATGCGGAGCGGTGTTGCACACCAGCACCAGTATCGCCCGTTCGAACTGGCGAACAGAAACCTGGCCAACAAGCGTGGGCGGGAGGAGGGTCGCGAGCGCCCCCCCCACTTCTTCCGCGGCACCGCTTTCTTGCTTGATCCCCGTGGTCAACCGGCTGATGTCGCCAACGAGAGTTGGATCGTTTGCAGGAACAGCCCGCCATTTGCGCAGATCGCGGAGTTGATCTTCGGGTGGTCGCACGGCAGATCGTACGGGTTCTCTGCTTGCTACATTGCCCCCATGAGGAGCACGACCCCCGAAGGCCAACCAGTTCGAAGCACCGACACCCAGACACGCATTGAGATCAAAAACCTTACAAAAGCCTATCCCGCACAAAGTGGGGTTGCCACTTCGACCGCGGTTGACCGTGTCAGTCTCGAGGTCGAGCCAGGCGAGCTGTTCTTCCTACTAGGCCCATCTGGCTGCGGCAAGACCACCTTGCTTCGGATGATCGCAGGCTTCACCGAGCCAACATCCGGATCGATCGTATTTCGTAAGGGTGTCCATGCGACTGATGTGACGCGCACTGAGGCGAGTCAACGCAACACAGCTTTGGTCTTTCAATCGTACGCCCTCTGGCCGCATCTCAGCGTCGCGGACAACGTCGGGTTTGGGCTCGACGTTCGAAGGGTTGATCGCACCGAGCGGGAAAGGCGGGTTCAGGAGGCTCTCGATCTGGTGCAAATGGGGTCTTTCGGAGGACGGAAGCCGGTCCAACTTTCCGGCGGACAGCAGCAGCGTGTCGCGCTCGCGCGAGCCATCGTGGTTCGACCGGATGTACTGCTGCTCGACGAGCCGCTTTCCAACCTCGACTCGAAGCTTCGACTGGAGCTGCGGCTAGAGATCCGGCGGGTCTGCAAGCAACTGGGAATGACCGCGGTGTATGTCACCCACGATCAGAAGGAAGCGCTCAGCATGGCGGACCGGCTTGCGGTGATGCGAGCAGGAAAAGTGGTTGCCATCGGTGCTCCGCGGGAACTGTACCAGTTTCCACGAACGAGCTTCGTTGCCGAGTTTCTTGGCGAGACGAACCTGCTACCCGGGAGCGCTCGCAGCGGGGGAGGGATCGAAACCCCGATCGGCGCACTCGAGACATGCCACCCTATTCCCGAGGGCGAATTCCAGGTCTCGATTCGGCCCGAGTCCATATTGTTCCGCACGGCTCCAGGCGGTCCCATGACGTGCCACGTGGAACACGCAGTGTTTCTTGGTGACAGCGTGCAACTCGTGCTCCGCACGCCGGGGGGCACCCTCCTTCGAGTCACTCACACGAATCCCACCGAGTTCCCCGCTGCAGGGCAGGTCGTATCGCTCCACATTCCGCCTTCGGCTGTTGTGCCCGTGTCGCGCGATCCGTAGTCGTCGGGTATCGATTCATTCGCCACCACAATGACTCTTCCAAATCCGCCTGCCTGGGGTGCCAACAGCCACTCCAGCTGCGGCCGCGGCACGAAGCCCTCAACTTCGAGCCGGTCGACCTCGACCCACTCGAACGCAATCGCTGGCTCCCGGCTCGATACCGAACTCGGTTCTGTATTACACTGTGCCACGTGGAACACGACGGTCACTTCGTGACGGAGTCGCCCTTGCTGGCGGAACGTCATCTCAAAAACGGCAGTGGGGGGGCTCAGCGAGATGACCAGGCCGGCTTCCTCACTCAACTCCCTGATCGCAGCAGCCCCCGCCGACTCTCCGAACTCGACGTGCCCACCAGGGAGAAAGCAGTAACCTCGCTTTCGATTGCGACAAACAAGCACACGACCATCCACACGCCAGACCACCCGCGCCAACAGCTCGATGGAATCACCCATTTCAGCACGTCCTCCACAGTCGATCGCGGCCCAAAGCACTTGCAACTCAAAGCAGCCGAGTGTATTGTACCCAAAC